>DAOLDO010000066.1:0-13717 GCA_035327325.1 Chloroflexaceae bacterium
GGCGAGGGCGCCGGTCGGCGCGCCGTCGGCGGGCGCCACGCGCACCCAGTCAACGGGCGCGCCGAGCTCGCGGTAGTCGCGCCCGCCGTCGGCCGCGCCCGGCGTCCCCAGCGCGGTGCGCAGGCTGATCGGCAGGGCCTCGCCCGTGGCCGCGGCCGCGGCCCCGGGCGGCAGCAGCACGCGGTAGACGCGCCAGCCGGGGGCGGCGTCGAAGGCCGCGAAGGTCGCGCCGCGGGCGAGGGTCACGCCCGGGGCGCCCTGGGCGACCAGGCGCTCGCCGCTCAGGCGCAGGGCGAGCAGGGCGGCGCCGGGCGGCGCCCCGTGGAGCACCAGCCGGGCCCCGGGGCCGCTCCAGCGGAAGCGCGCCCCCTCGCCCGCCTCGGCGTCGTAGAAGCCGCCCAGGAAGCGGCCGTCGCCAAATGCCGCAGGCATCCCCGCAGGGTGCGCGCCGAGGTCCACCGCCAGGGGCGGGGCCGCGGCGTGGGCGGCCCAGAGCAGCCCGGCGACGGCGAGCAGGGCGAGGGGGAGCAGATGTCTTGCCACGGGCAGGATTGTACCAGAAGCGCGGCGCCGCCCCGCTCACCAGTACGTGTTGAGCAGCAAACGGATGCCCATCGCGTGCGCCGCCAGCAGGCCCAGGAAGAGGGCGGCGCGCCAGCGTCGCTCCCCGGGGGTCGCCCCGGCGACAATGTGAGCGGCGACCAGCACCGCGAGCAGCGGCCCGGCGAAGCTCCAGATGCGCTCGACCTCTCGGTTGAACAGCCCGCTGAGCCACATGCCACCGAGCAGGGCGACGGCCGCCACCGCCAGCCCCGCCAGGGGCCCCCACGGTCGCCCGCGCAGGGCCCGCCCCCCGGCGCCCGTGGCGGCCTGGAGGCCCGCCGGCCCCAGGTACCAGGCGAACGGCAGCAGGTTCGCCACCAGGTGCATGGTGTAGTAGGCCAGGTTCGGGGGCGCGAAGGCCCGCCCCGGCGCCACGCCGTCGAGGCCGCGCATCACCGCCGCGTTGGTCGCCGTGGCCGTCACCGCGCCCTCGACCACATTGTAGCCGGCGAGCAGGAACAGGCCGAGGTAGCCGCCCGCGATCACCCCCGCGGCGATGGCGCCCTGGCGCAGCACGGGGGCCGCCGCCGGCCACCACGGCGCGCCCGGCCCCTCGGCGGCGCGGCGGCGCCAGATGGCCACGACGGCCGCCCCCAGGCCGAAGAAGGCCAGCTGGGTGGCCGCGTAGGTGAAGAACAGCCCCGCGCCGATCAGCAGCCCGGCCAGGGCCGCCAGCCGCCGCGGCGCGCCCGGCTCGAGGGCCAGGAAGAACGCGACGGCGCCCAGGGCCAGCAGCCCGTTGAAGACCCCGTCCATCGAGGTGACGCTGTAGATCTGGTGCCCCGGCATCACCACGGCGGCCGCGCCCGCCAGCAGGCCCAGGGCCGGCCCCCCCAGCCGCCACCCCAGCCACAGGGCCGCCAGCGGGAGCGCGCCGCTCAGCGCGATCGCCACGAGCGAGGCCGGCACGGGCCCCGGCCCGAACACCCGCTCGACAGCCCAGAGCAGCAGCGCGTTCCCGGGCGGGTGCGTGCTGCCGTGGAGCGACAGCCCCGGCGCGATCGCCACGTACGAGCGCAGAAAGCCCAGCGGGTCGTCCCCCACCCTGGGCACATCGCTGATGTACTCGTAGGGGTTGTCGGTGAAGGTGGCGAACAGCGACCCCCACCCCCGCACGCTGCCCTTCAGGGCCACGGGCAGCGCGACCGCCCCGCCGAGCACCAGCGCCACCGCCGCCCAGCGCCACGCCCGGGCTACCCGCGCCGGCTCTTCCAGGGCCGCCTGCGCCGCGAGCACCAGGGCGCCCCAGACGACAAAGAGCGCCAGCGGGGCGGCCAGCAGCGCCACGGGCGCCGGGCTCAGCCCCGCCTTCATCGGCCACATGCCGCTCACCCCCATCAGGCGCTGGAAGAGCAGCGTCACCGCGAGCAGGGCGGCCGACCAGAAAGCCAGCCCGAGCAGGTCGGCGATCAGCAGCGCCCGGGCGTGGCCCGCGAGCCGCCGGCGCAGCCGGCCCGCCGCCACCGAGCCGGTCCCAAGCAGCGCCGCACCCGCCAGCAGCGGGAGCATGGCCCTGGCGATCCCCAGCCCCGGCTCGACCCAGCGCCCGACCAGGGCCGCCAGCAGCAGCGTGGTCGCGCCGATCACCCCCGCCGCAGCCCACGTCCGCCGGACGCCGAGGCGCGGCGCGAGCCACAGCTCGCCCCCGGCCAGGGCCAGGTTCAGCAGCAGCTGGAGCAGGGCCGGCCGCACCGGCTCGGCGTCCCGCAGGGGCTGGAGGGTCAGCTCGGCGAAGGGGACGCCGACCAGGCGGCGCTCGCCCGGCGGCGAGGCCACCTCGCTTACCAGGATCAGGCAGTCGTCGTCGGCCGTGTTGAGGGCCTCGTGGATGAGCAGGTGGTAGCTGCGATTGGAGCCGGCCAGCGGCAAGGTGGCGATGGCCTGGTCGTTGGCCAGCAGGGTCGCCGACTCGATGCCGAGCGGCGCGGCGTAGCTCCCCAGGAGGCTCAGCCGGACAATGCTGTGCGGGATACCCCCGATCTGGTCGAGGCAGATCTGCGAGTAGCCGGTCGTCCAGCGGAAGGTCGCCTCGGAGGTGCGCTCGATCGGCTGGAAGTCGCGCAGGACCTGGCGCACCTCGTCGCCCGCGGCGATCCGCACGGGCAGGTAGGCGTTGTAAGCCAGCCAGGTGGCCGCGACCACCCAGAGCAGAGCGAGGGTCGCCGGGAGCGGCGCGGCGCTGGCGCGCAGCCAGCCACCCGCGGTCGGGCGGTCGGCGCGCGGGACGGCGACGAGTGACTGAGTTGGCAGATACATCGCGGGTGCGCCGTGCGGCCGGGCGATCGCTCGCGGGGGCCGCCGTATTGCGGTGACGTCGGCGGGGCGCGCCGAGCGCCCTTCTGTCCATAGTACCCGAAATCCGCCGCGAGGCGCGCTGAAGCTTTCCTGAGATGCGCGTCGGGCGGGCGCCGGCCCCCGGGCCCGTGCTACAATCGGCGGCACGCGAGCGCCCCCACGGCACAGGCCAGGCATCCTCCGGCGGCGCCAAGACGGAGACCCACGATGACGAGCTTCATCTGTCGCACCTGCGGCACCCAGTTCCCCGCCGGCGCGGCTCCGCCCGCCGCCTGCCCAATCTGCGAGGACGAGCGCCAGTACGTCGGCTACGCCGGCCAGCAGTGGACCACCCTGGACGAGCTGCGGCGCGAGCACACAAACAGGGTCGAGGCGGTCGAGGCCGGGCTGACCGGCATCGGCACGGTGCCCACCTTCGCCATCGGCCAGCGGGCCCTGCTGGTGCAGACGCCCGAGGGCAACCTGCTCTGGGACTGCGTGACCCTGCTCGACGAGGCGACCATCGCGGCCGTGCGCGAACTGGGCGGCGTCCGCGCCATCGCCATCTCACACCCGCACTACTACGCGACCATGGTCGAGTGGGCCCACGCCTTCGACGCCACGATCCACCTGCACGCCGACGAGCGCCCCTACGTGATGCGGCCCGACCCCGCCGTCGCCTTCTGGCAGGGCGAGACCCTGCCGCTCTTCGGCGGGCTGACCCTCGTGCGCTGCGGCGGCCACTTCGCGGGGGCCCAGGTGCTGCACTGGCCCGCCGGCGCCGCGGGGCGCGGGGCCCTGCTCACCGGCGACATCATCATGGTGGCCCAGGACCGTCGCTACGTGAGCTTTATGTACAGCTACCCTAACCTCATCCCGCTGCCCGCCCGCGCGGTGCGCCGGATCGTGGCCGCGGTCGAGCCCTTCGCCTACGACCGGATCTACGGGGCCTGGTGGGAACGCGTGGTCGCCTTCGGCGCCAGGGCCGCCGTGGCCCGCTCGGCCGCCCGCTACATCGCGGCGATCGAGGGGTGAGGGCGTGCCAGCCAATGGTCCGCCCCCGGCATAGGCCATCCGGGGGCGCCACGATAGGCGCGCAGACCCATAGCCTTCGGGGAGCTGACCGCTTATAGTAGAGAGAAGCGCGGCGTATCCCGACGACCGCGGCGGCGCCCAGGCATCGCTGTAACCATCCCAGTAAGGATCTCCCCCATGGCCCGCAGACCAATGGCCTACCGAAAACGCGAGCGCCCGACCGCGGCCGAGCTGGAGGCCGACCGCGCCTTCATTCGCTGGCTGGAGGCGCACCCCGAGTACCACCCGACCAACCCGGAATTCAGCCTCGAGCGCCTCCAGAAGCTTGAGGCCGCGCTGGACGAGGCGGAGGAGGCCGAGCGCCGCGCCAAGCAGGCGTTCGAGCGGGTTGTCCACCAGCACAACCTGGCCGTCTTCGAGCTGTACGGCATGACCCTCGGCGTGCCGATTGACCCGCGCAAGCTGGCGGCCGCCGGCAAGCCGGACGGCGAGCCCAAGCCGAAGGTTCGGCGCCAGCGCACGCCCCGCAACCCGCCCATGGCCTGAGCCCCACAGCCCGCCATGCCCCCGCTCCCACGCTGGAGCGGGGGCGCCGCCGCGCGTTGGGCCCGCGCCGCCAAGGCCGCCGCCGCCAAGGTCTTGCTGCCGGCCGTCACGCGCCCCCGCGGCCCCCGAGGCGTCAATCCTCGACCTCAGGCTAGCTCCCCCTTCGACCCGGCGCGCTCCACTGACCGCGGGCCTGCTCTATAATGGAGCGAGACCCGTTCGCGCCAGATCTGGTGGTGCCGCCGCCGACGAAGGAGGCGCCTTGCTCGCACTCGATCCGCGCACGATCGTGCTGCTGCTCGCCGCGATCGGCCTGTTGCAGGCGGTCGTCCTCACCCTGTTCGCCCGCATCGTCCAGCGGCGCTACGGGGGCCTCGACCTGTGGGTCTGGGGCTGCCTGGCCAACGCCGCGGGCTTCGTCCTGCTCGGCCTGCGCGGCGCGATCCCCGACCTCTGGTCGATCATCGTTGGCAACGGCGCCCTGATCGCCGCCGTCGTCCTCGGCCTGGCCGGGATCAACCGCTTCCTCGGCCGGCCCCGTCCGGGCCAGGAGTGGCTCGCCCTGGGCGTGCTGGCCCTCAGCGTGGCCGCCCTGCTGCCCCTGACTTACAGCGCGCCCAGCGTCAGCCTGCGCACCGCGGCGGTCAACCTCGCCCTCGCCACCCTGAACTTCTTCTGCGTCTGGAGCCTCCTGCGCGGCACGCCACCCAACCTGGGCACGTCCTACCGCTTCACGATGATTGTCTTCATTGTCGCCGGGCTGTGGCACCTCCTCCGGGCCGAGCTAGCGGTGGCCGGCGGCCCCGTCGCCGGGCTCTACGACGCCGGGTCGATCCAGACCATGGCCTTCCTGGTGGCTCTGAGCGTGCTGCTGCTCTGGGTGGCGGGGGCCGTGGCGATGATCGTCCACAGACTGATCGAGGACCTCAGGGTGGCCCAGGGGTCGGAGCTCGCCGCCCACGAGTCGGCCATGAGCGACGCGAACCGCCGCGCGGAGGAGACGCGCGAGCTGCTGGAGGCCCTGACCGAGGCCAACCGCATCGTGCGCGAGCGCGAGCAGATCTTCCGGCTGACCTTCGACAGCTCGCCCCTGGGCGCGGCCCTGCTCGAGCTCGACGGGCGCTTCATCAGGGTGAACGAGGCCCTCGCCGCGGCGACGGGGTACAGCCAGGGCGAGCTGCTGCGCCGCGACATGCTCGCCATCCTGCACCCCGAGCAGCACGCCCGCGCCCGCGCCGAGATTGATGCCCTGCTGGCCGGCGCCGAGCGGGTGCGCGTCGAGGCGCGGGCGCTGCGCGCCGACGGGGCGACGATCTGGCTCCAGGTGACGGCCAGCCTGGTCCGCGACGGCGCCGAGCCCCTGCATGTGCTGGCCCTGGCCGAGGACATCACGGCCCGCAAGGAGGCCGAGCAGCGCCTCAGGACGATCGAGCGCCAGCAGCAGCTGGTGCTGCGCACCATCCCCGAGCAGTTCTGGCTGAAGGACACGGCCGGCCGCTACGTGCTGGCGAGCGACTCCCTGGCCGGCTTCCATGGGCGCCGCCCTCAGGAGTTCATCGGGCGCACCGCCGAGGAGCTGTTCGCGCCCGAGCTGAGCGCCTTCATCAGGGTCGGCGACGACGTGATCCGCGCCGGCCAGGAGTACGACGCCGAGGTACTGCTTCACGACCACAAGGGCGAGCCGCGCTGGCTGACCACCTCGCGGGCGCCGGTCTACGACGACGACGGCACGCCCTTCGGCATCGTGGGGGTGGCCCGCGACATCACGGCCCGCAAGGAGGTCGAGGCGGCCCTGCGCCAGAGCCGGGCCCGGCTGGAGCTGGCCCTCTGGGGGGCCGAGCTGGGCATCTGGGACTGGCACATCCCGAGCGGGGCCTTCGAGCACAACGCGCAGCTCGCCGCGCTGATCGGGCTCGCCCACGAGGAGCTGTCGCCCGCCGTGGAGGTCTGGCTGCGGCAGACGCGCCCGGAGGATCTGTCGGCCGTCGAGGGGGCCTTCCGCGACGCGATCGAGGGGCGGGCCGAGGGCATTGACGTCGAGTACCGGATTATGCACCGCGACGGCGCCTGGCGCTGGCAGGCCGCGCGCGGGCGGGTGGTGGAGCGCGACGAGGCCGGGCGGGCGACGCGCCTGATCGGGGTCACCCGCGACATCACCAAGCGGCGCGAGGCCGAGGAGCAGCTGCGGGCCCGCGAAGCCCTGCTGCGCAGCGTGAGCGACAACCTGCCCGACGGCATGATCTACCAGCTGGAGCGCTACCCCGACGGGTCGGGGCGCTACCGCTACGTGAGCGCGGGCGTCGAGCGCCTCTGGGCGGTGACGCCCGAGGAGGCCTACGCGAACTTCGAGGCCCTCTCGGCGCGCATCCACCCGGAAGACCGCCAGATCTTCGCCGAGGCCGTGCGCCACAGCCAGGAGCCCCTGGGCCTGTTCGAGTGCGAGCTGCGGGTCTGCCTGCCCGACGGGCGCACGCGCTGGTCGTACAACCGCTCGACGCCGGTGCCGCTGCCCGACGGGCGCGTGCTGCGCAGCGGCGTCGAGCTCGACATCAGCGCGCGCAAGGAGGCCGAGGCCAGCCTGCGCCGGCGCGTGCACGAGCTCACGGCCCTCTACGAGATCACCCAGGCCCTGACGACCTGGACCAGCCTGCCAGACGGGCTGGTGACCGTGGCGAGGCTGCTCGGCGACGTCTTCGCCACCAGCACGATCACAATCTGGGACTACGACCAGAGCGCGCGGCGGCTGCGGCCCCTGGTCGGCTGCCCACCCTGCCCGGCCCCCCGGCCGTCGCTGAGCCTGGCCGAGCTGCGCGTGCCGCCCGACCTGCTCGACCAGTGGGCGGCCAGGCTGGTCGCCCTCGACCCGGCCCACCCCCTGCGCGGCGGCGCCAGGGGGCCGCGGCAGTGCCTCGTCGTGCCCCTGCGCGCGCGGAACGACTTGGCGGGGCTGCTCTGCCTCGGCCCGGCGGGGGACGCGGCCCCGTACACGCCGGACGACATCGCCCTGGCCGAGACGGTCGGCGGGGTGCTGGCGAGCGCCCTGGACAACGCGCGTCTCTTCGCGCAGGCGCGCACGGCGGCCGCCGAGCAGGAGCGGCGCCGCCTGGCCCGCGAGCTGCACGACTCGGTGAGCCAGGCCCTCCTGGCGGCCAACAGGGTCGCCGAGATGCTGCCGCAACTCTGGGAGCTCGACCCGGACGAGGGGCGGCGGGCCCTGGCGGACCTGCACCGTTTCACCACGGGCGCCCTGGCCGAGATGCGGGCCCTGCTGGTCGAGCTGCGCCCCCCAGCCCTGATCGAGGCGCCACTCCACGAGACCCTGGGCGTGCTCGCGCCGACGGCAACGGTGCGGGGCGTGGCCGAGGTGCAGACCCTGTTCGCGCCCGCGCCCCTGCTGCCGCCGGACGTGCAGGTGGCCCTCTACCGGGTCGCCCAGGAGGCGCTCAACAATGTGATCAAGCACGCCCGGGCCCACCGCGCCGCCGTGACCCTGGCCGTCGTGCCGCCCCACCGCGCCGAGGCGCCGTGGGAGGGCGAGATCGCCGTGACCGTACTCGACGACGGGCGTGGCTTCGCCGGCGAGGGCGGCGCGGGCGAGCGCTACGGCCTGGCGACGATGCGCGAGCGGGCCGCCGAGATTGGCGCGGCCCTCGAGGTGGAGAGCGCGCCGGGCGCCGGCACGCGTGTGACGATCGTGTGGCGCGGGGCCGCCAGACGCCCCGCCGAGCACGAGGCCCTGGCGGCCTGACTCGCCGCGGCCCGATGAGGAGCCCGCCCCCATGAGCGCACCGAAGCTGATCCGCGTGATGATCGTAGACGACCACCCCGTCGCCCAGGCCGGCGCGCGCTACTTCCTCAACGCCCTGCCCGACTTCGAGCTGGTGGGCGAGGCGTCGAGCGGCGCCGAGGCCCTCGAGCTCTGCGCGCTCACCTGCCCCGACGTGGTGCTGATGGACGTGGCCATGCCCGCGATGGACGGCATCGCCGCCACCGAGGCCCTCAAGGCGCGCTTCCCGGCGGTCAAGGTGCTGGTGCTGACCAGCTTCGGCGAGGGCGACGTGGTGCAGCGGGCCCTGCGGGCCGGGGCGAGCGGCTACTTGCTGAAGAACGCCACGGGGATGGACCTGGCCCGCGCGATCCGCGACGCCCACGGCGGCCGAACCACCATGGCGCCCGAGGCGACCGAAGCCCTCATCCAGACCATGCGCGCCCCGGCCGATGTGGACCTGACCGAGCGCGAGCGCGAGGTGCTGGCCCTGATGAGCGACGGGCTCTCGAACGCGCAGATCGCCGGGCGGCTGGTGATCAGCACGGCCACGGTGAAGTTCCACATCAGCGGGATCTTCGCCAAGCTCGGCGTCGCCACCCGCGCCGAGGCCATCGCGCTGGCCTACAAGCGCCGGCTGGTTTAGCGCGGGTGGCGGCGAGGCGAGCCGGGCGGGCGCCCCTACCCCGCGATGGCCTGGGCGACGAAGTCGAGCTCGAGGACGACCTCGTCGGCCACAGTGTCAACGGACGGCGAGTCGGGGATGCTGAGGCCAAAGTCGCGGTACAGGATCTGGGTGGTCGCGCTGCCGACCAGCTCGTCCTCGCTCACCGGGGTCACGGTGACGTCGAAGATGACGGGCTGGGTGGTCGCTCTGACGGTCAGATCGCCGCTCAGCTGGAAGGAGAAGGGCTGGCCGACGGCGACCGTCTCGGGCAGTCCGCTGAGGGCCGTGGGCGTGAAGGTCACGAACTCGTGGCTGTTGGTGTCGAGGATGAAGTTCCTGATCGCCCGGTTGCGCATGTCGTTGTCGGTGGCCAGGGTGCGGGCGTTGATCAGGATCGGCCCGACCTGGGCGCTCGCCGGGTCGGTCGGGTCAATGGCGATCTGGCCGGCGACCTGGTCGGTGGCGCCGACGACGGTGATGGGCGAGCCGCGCAGCACCTCGTCGATCAGGAAGCGGGCCTGCGACTCGGCCGGGACGATCTCGAAGAGCCGCGGCCCGGCGCTTGCGGCGGCAGGCTCTGTGGCGGCAGGCTCCGTGGTGGCAGGCGAGGCAGTGGCGGCGGACGCCTGCACGGCGGCCGTAGGGGCGGCTGTGGCGACGGGCTCCTGGGCGGCGGCCGCGGTGGGGACGGCTGTGGCGATCGGGATGGCCTCGATCGGGCTGCTGGCCGCCTCGGGCGGGCGGAAGACGAAGATGGCGGCGAGGGCGAGGACGACGGCGACGGCGAGGCCGCCCACGACGATCAGGCGCTTGAACATGCCGGGTGCTCCTTTGGCGTGTCTGTCCAGGGTGGGCAAGCGCTCCGGCAGCCATTGGCGTCGCGTCCCGATCTAGAGTATACCGGCCAGTTGTTAAGTTTCCTTGTAGTTCGCTTAGAATTTCGGCGTAGACCCGGCCCTCACCCCTGGGCGGCCAGCAACTCGGCCTCGGCCCCGCCCAGGATCCGACCGTTAACCTGGACCTCGAAGCGGTGGGTTCCGGGGTAGAGCCGCCGCACCGTCACCGGGGCGAAGGAGTGGCGGCGGGCGAGGCGCAGGGTCTCGCCGGGGCCAATCAGCTGCGTGCGGAGCTTGAAGACCTTGCTGCGCCGCCTGCCGTTCGCCCCAGGGAGCTCGAGCCTGTAGTCCACGACGAGCTGCTGCGCGCGGGCGGACGTGCTGCGCAGCACTACGGCCAGGGTCAGGCTCTCGCCGACGCGCAGCCGCGCGGGCGTTAGCTCGAGGCCGACGAGCTCGACCTGGGGCGCCTCGGCGCCGAGCAGGCGCAGGGCGTCGGGGTGGCCCTGCTTGACCAGGGTGCGCAGGGCGTGCTGGACGAGCCGGCGCCGCTCGGGGCCGGCCCCCTCGCTCCAGCGAGCGGCGGTGGCCAGGGCGAGGTCGGGGTGGTCCTTGGCGAGGTCGTTCAGGTTGTTGGCGACCGAGCGGCGCACGTAGGGCGAGGGGTCGTCCTTCAGCTGCTCGAGCAGGGCGAGGATGGGCTGGGGGTCGGCGATGAACTGGGGCAGGCGGCCGGCCCAGGGCAGCCGCGTGCGCGTGCCCTCGCTGACCAGACGCCTGACGTGGGGGCTCTCGTCGTGAGCCCAGACGGCGAGGGCGGCGAGGGTCCGCTCGGGGTGGCGCGTGAGGAAGGGCCTGATCGCGAACTCGGCGGTGTTGCGCTGGGTGAGCGCGTGCATGGCGGCGAGCGACTCGTCGGGGTGGTCGAGGCCGTACAGCTCGACGAAGGTCGCCAGAGGCAGGACGAACCAGCCGTCGTTGAACACGCCCTCGGCATCGGCGAGGGGCGGGCCGAGGGTGGCGAGCAAGATCGCCACGGCCTCGCGGTAGGCGGGTGGGAGGTGGTCGCGCAGGGCTGCGGCGAGGGCGGCGACGCGGCCCTTCAGCTCGAGGGGCGCGAGCCGGGGCGTCACCTCGGCGACGAAGGCCGCGGCGGGGAAGCTCGGGTGGACGGCCGAGATGCGCCGGGCGAGCTCCTCGGCCATGGCCGGGCCGAAGTAGTCCTTGAACAGGCGCGGCTCGGTCGCGGTGCTCATGCCCCTGCGCCCCCGGCAAGGCGGTCGCGCAGGAAGGCGACGGTGCGCTGCCAGGCGAGCTCGGCGGCGGCGGGGAGGTGCTCGGGCCGGTCGCGCTCGAAGAACCAGTGGGCCGCGCCAGGGTAGTGGTGGAAGGTCACCTCGCGCCCCGCGTCGCGCAGGACCTGCTCGAGCTCGGCGACCGCCTCGTCCGGCTCCCAGGGGTCGCCAGGGGCGAAGTGGCCGAGGTAGGCGGCGCGGGCGGCCGCGAAGTCGAGGGGGTAGGTGCCGTAGAAGACGACGGCGGCGCCGATCGCCGGCTCGAGGGTCGTCAGGAGCAGGGCCCACGCTGCGCCGAACGAGAAGCCGAGGGCGGCGACGCCGTCGCCCCTGACGGCGGGGTGGGCGCGCAGGGCCTCGAGCCCCTCCAGGGCGGCGGCGCGGACCTGATCGGAGTCTGCGCCTTCAGCCAGGGCCTGGGCCTCCTCGACGGTGGCGGCGGTGGCCCCGCCAAAAAGGTCGGGGGCCAGGGCGACGAAGCCCTCGGCGGCCAGACGGTCGCAAAGCTCGCGCATAAAGGGCGTGAGGCCCCACCAGGCGTGCAGCACCAGCACGCCCGGGCCCACGCCGGAGGGCGGCACGGCCAGGTAGCCGCTCGCGGTGAGCCGGCCGGCATCGTAGGTTGGCGCCATTGTCTCGCTCCTTGCTCTCCTCGCTCGAACGGGGCGCACTTGCCCCGTCACTGAGCAGGGTAGCGAGGAAAGCGGGCGCCTTCGATCCGCTTGGGCGGGCCAGGCTCGAGCGCTCCGCCGGTCCGGAGGCGCGGGGCGGGCGGCCACACCGGGCCGCCCGTGCGCCCATTAGAGGCAGTACGGGCGACCCAACGTGGTTGCCCGGCCTGGGGGGCGGCAGCTGCTCCATCCGTCCGGCAGGACTACTACCCCGGCAGCGGCGCCTCGTAGGCGGCGTAGGCGCCAGGGTTCTCCCAGACGCGCACCGTCAGGCTGGTCAGGCCGAGGCCGGCGAGGGCCTCGGCGAGACGGCGCCAGCAGTAGCCGGCCACGTGCTCGGCGGTGGTGTTCACGCCGGCCAGCCCGGGCACCTCGCCCAGGTCGCGGTAGTGCAGGTCGGCCACGAGGGCGCCGACGGCCCCCTGCAGCGCGGTGATGTCGAACAGCGTCCCGTCGGGGCGCAGCTCGGGCCCGCGCACGGCGGCCTCGAGCCTGTAGGTATGGCCGTGCATACGCGTCGCCGGCCCGAAGTCGCCGACCAGCCTGTGGGCCGCCTCGAACTGCGCCGTGACCCCGATCTCGTACATGGTAGCGCTCCCGCCTTGTTTGTGTCTGTGCCATGAGCGACCAAAGACGAAAGACCAAGGACCAACCGCCCCGCTCCAGGCATGGCTATGCCATCCCTGGCCGGTATAGCCCGCCCTAAGCCGGCCGGCCCGTAGCCTTGCATCTCTGGTCTCTGGTCACCCTGGCCTCAATTTGGTCCTTGGTCCTTGGTCCTTCCTGGCAAGGACATGCAAGGAGCACAGGCAATCAACTGTACTCCAGCACCACCTGCACGACCCCTGGGCCGCCCGCGTCGGCGAGGGCGTAGGCC
Organism: Chloroflexaceae bacterium; assembly: GCA_035327325.1. GTDB lineage: Bacteria > Chloroflexota > Chloroflexia > Chloroflexales > Chloroflexaceae > CAIWXH01. The sequence goes on from DAOLDO010000066.1 coordinate 12,571, forward strand.
TCGGCGGCGCGCTCGACGGGCAGCCTGTGGCTGATCAGCTCGGCGAGGCGCAGGCGCGGCAGCAGCTCGGCCACGGCCAGCGAGCGGCGGGCGTGGTCCCAGCGCGGCCAGGTCTCGGGCGCGAGCCGGCCGACCTGCGACGAGCGCAGGCGCACCCGCCCGCGGTGGAAGCGCGCCCCCAGGTCGAGGGTGACGGGCTTGCGGCCGTACCAGGAGGCGACGACGACCGTGCCCTCGTCCATCACGGCGTCGAGGGCGGGCTGGAGGGCGTCGGGCGCGCCGCTGACCTCGACGGCCATGTCGGCGAGGCGGCCGCCGTTGCTGGCGCGCAGCTCGTCGGGCAGGCCGGGGCCGGGCGCGAGGGCCGCCGCGGCCCCCACAGACAGGGCCAGGGCGCGCCGGCCCGGGTCGGGCTCGACGGCGAGCACGCGGGCGCCGGCGAGCGCGAGGGCCTGGGTGACGAGCAGCCCGACCACGCCCTGGCCGAAGACGGCGGCGGTCTCGCCGAGGCGGGGCGCGGCGTCGTGGGCGATGTTCAGGGCCGTCTCGGCGTTAGCGAAGAAGACCCCCAGGGCCGGGTCGAGCCCGTCCGGCAGCCGCGTGACGAGCTGGGCCGGCGCGAGGTAGAGACTCTGGTGGGGGTGCAGGGCGAACACCAGGTCGCCGGGGGCCACGTGGCCGACATCCAGGCCGGCGGCGAGGGCGCGCCCGACGCTGGCGTAGCCATACTTGATTGGGAAGGCGAACGAGCCCGCCAGGGTCGGCAGGTCGAGGGGCAGGGCGGGGTCAACCTGGCCCCTGTAGACCAGGAGCTCGGTGCCGTGGCTGAGCGCCGAGGCGATGGCCTCGACCAGGACCTGCCCGGGGCCGGGGGCCGCCACCGCCTCGTCGCGCAGCTCGACCTGGCGGGGCGCGGCGAGCCAGACGGCCCGGGCGCTACGGGTAGACGAGGGCGCCATCGAGGATCCAGTCCACGCCGAGGGGCGTCACGGTGGCGTCGCGCAGGGTGTAGGCGTCGCGCAGGCTGGCGATGCCCAGGTCGCCCACGGCGCTGAGGCCCTCGCCGAGGATCTTGGGGGCCACGCAGACCGCGAGCCGGTCGGCGAGGCGGCCACGGAGCAGGCTTGTGATCAGGCGGGCGCCGCCC
>DAOLDO010000067.1:0-13607 GCA_035327325.1 Chloroflexaceae bacterium
AGCTGATGCGGAACGAGTGCTGGTTGCGCTCGGTGATCGGCACGCCGGCCCAGAAGGCGGCGCGGAACACGGTGGTTGAGACCTGGCAGACCCCGCCGCCCCACTCCAGCTGGGTGCGACCCTGGATAATTGCGTAGCCCTCGGTGAAGCCGTTGCTCGCGTCGATCGCGCCGACGTGCTGGTTAAACGAGAACTCCTCACCGGGCGCGAGCAGCACCCCTTCCATCTGGGCTGCGCCGGCGCGAATGTTCTGCACACGGTAGGCCGCCGAGCCGCTGAAGTCGCTGCGCCCCTCTGCTACCAGCTCGACGATGCCGAGGGTGGCGATAGTCTCCGGCCGGATCGCCGGCGGCACGACGGTGAGCCCGACGGCGATCCGCCCCTCGCCGCGCCAGAGCGCGTCGGTGATCTGCGTGAGCGCGGCAGCCTGATCGAGGCGGGCGCCATCGGTTCCGGGCTCGCTGATCTGCACCGCGCCCTCGCGCCAGCGCAGCCGGGGCTCGACTGGCGCGCGCTCCAAAGCAGGTGCAATTTCGGCCAGCCAGGCCGCAAACGGCGTGGTGTTCAGCACTGCCTCTAGCTGCTCGCCCGCGTCGGTGGCCACACGCTCGATACGCACGAGCGCGCCGAGCTTGGCTGGCGTCCAGGTGCGCAGCTCCTCGCCGATCTGAACCGTTGCCGGCTGTGACAGCAGGGTCGCCAGCTGGGCCTGGGCCTCGGCGATGCCGCCCTCGTCCAGGGCCGGCAGCAGTTCGCGGGCCGTGAGCTCCACCGACTGCGGCTCGAGCGCGAGCAGGCCGGGCCGGATCGTCGTGTCAACCCCATCGACGCTGATCGCTCGCCCAGGCGCAGATGGGGTTGTGACCACTCGCCCCTCCACGATGGAGAGCGTGGCATCGCGCGGGGCGACCGCGAGCTCGTCAGCCCGCGCCGCAAGGTAGGCGGTGAGGCGCTGCTCATCGAGGGTGACCCCGAGCGGGAGATCGCGCCCGGTGCTCAGCAGGGTGCCGCGATCGAGCAGGTTGGCCAGGGCGTCGGGGCCGCGCCCTACCGCGAAGGCCTGATCGACGGCCGCGTCGATGGCTATCTGGAGTCCGATTTCCTCGGCTGTGGGCGCCCAGCTACGCTCGCCGAAGGTCAGGCTCAGCGGCGCCTGGAGGAGCTCGGCGTAGCGCTCGCGGAGCGCCGCGCGGGCCTCCTCGGGGCCAAGCCCGCTCACCGGCAGGCCCCGAACCGTGACGTTCTGGACAATCTGCCCGTCGTACGCGCGCCCGAAGGCGAGCACCGTTCCAACAGCCGTAAGGGCGAATGTCGCCAGAATGACGGCCAGCCAGCGCCAGAGACCACCACGTTGTCTGCGACTGTGGCGTCGGGTGGCCTCGTCGGCCGGCTGCGGAGTGGTCAGCGAATGATCCTGCTGCGCCATGAGACCTCAATAGGTATGCCAGATACCGCGAAGCCCGGTGCCTACGGCGTGGTCTCGGGGCGAACCGGCTCACCCGCCGCGAGCTGGGCGAGCGCCGGCTCCAGCTCCGAGAAGGTGATCCCGCCCTCGTAGCGGGCCTGGATCACGCCCTGCCCATCGACCAGAAACGTCCAGGGCTCGGTGCGCAGCTTCCAGTCGCTCATCGCCTGCACCCGGCGCCCAGCCTGGAACGACTCGCCGAAGGGATAGGGGTAGACCTCGACGTGCAAGAAGTTGACCGAGTCCTTGTACTGCTCCTTCAACTGCTTGAGCACCAGCATGTTCGGTGAACAAACGGCCGTCTGGCAGTAGCCGGGCGTTGAGAAGGACACCACGAAGGGCTTCTTGGCGGCGATAGCGTCGGCGACGGTCAGCTGGTAAAGCTCCGCGTCGGGCTGCGGGTCAGAGGTGATCTGGGCCAGATCCGGCTGCGCCGCGACGGTGAGGTTGTCGCTCGGGATCGCCTCGCTGCCGATCGGCGGCGTGTTCGGCTCAGCCAGGACATCGAGGCGCATACGTGTGACCTCCGGCTCCTGGCCTTCGCGCGGGATGCTCAGCTCGACGTTCCAGCCGCCGGGCTGATCGAGGTCGGCGTAGCCAACATACAGGCCGAAGGGTAGCCCTTCCGCGCGATAGACCGCGGTGCTCTCGCTCCGCACCGTGTCTTTGTCCGCGCCGTCGACATAGAAGAAGCGCATGCCGATCGTCAGGTTCGGGTCGTTGAGCGGCGTGCCGTTCTGAAGAACCCCCAGGGCCAGGCGGTTCGGCCCGACCGCCAGCTCGGAGACGGCAAGCACCGGTGTGAGCGGGCTCGAGGCGCCGCTCGCGTCGCCGGTCGGCTGGGCCGCCGGGGCAGCTTGCCCGCAGGCAGCGAGGAGGAGCACGACCAGAATCAGGAGCGGCAGCACCGCTGTGCTGCGAAAAGCGGCTTTCATGGATTTGAACCCTTTCGTCATACACAGGTCGCGCGCTGCATGCCAAGCTACGGCGCAAACGCCGCAAAGCAGCACGCTGCGTCGATGCAGACCTGGGTAAGAAACAAGATGAGTCAGCGGGAGATAGCTAGGTCAGGATCGTGGATGTGGGGCACAGGCGCGGGGGAGGGGTCGGCGGCGCACTGAGGAGGGGCAGACCGAGGTGTTGTAGGCGCTGGAGCATCCGGCCCGTGAGGAGCAGCGTGGCGGCAACCACGCCGACGAAGGCCAGAGCCGGCTCAAGTGGGGGCTGAGGCGTGCTGTGATGATGGTGCGGTCCCGCCTGGTCGCTAGGGAGGCCAGAGCGAGCCGGGAAATCGCAGAGGAACCAGGCGGCCAGGCTGCCCGATGCACCGGTCGTAGCCGTCTCCCCATGGTTGCTGTCACAGTGGACAACACACGGGAGCACGCCTAACGCACCCAACGCAACGATCACCAGCCAGATCAGCCCCGGCATCAGCCGGGGCATCAAGCAAGCATGCCACGGCCATACGTCCGGCCGCTGCGGTCTCTGGCGCGGAGCTATGCCTCTACATTGTGGCCAAATGATCAACAGCTTCCTGGCGAACGAAAGACGGAGCGACCCTGACCATTGTAGCTCCCCGACAAGCCCTGTCAAGGAAACTCAAGCTCCGCATGCTTCGGGGTTACGTGTAAAAAATATGCACAGTGGTGCCGATATCAGCCCACTCGTAGAGCCAGCGCGCATCGTCCAGGCCGAGGTTGATGCAGCCGTGGGACATGCGCGTGCCCGTGCCGAAGCGATCGTGCCAGTAGGTGCCGTGAAGAGCCACCCCGCCGACGACATACTGCACCCACGGCACATCCGGCACATACCAGCTCTCACCGCCGGCGTCTCCAACCATCGTCTGAACGCGCAGGCGGTCGTAGATCGCGTAGGCGCCTGTCGGCGTGTTGAAGCCATCGCGGCCGGTGGCCACTGGCGCCCGATAGACGACAAGCTCGCGCTCGTAGGCGGTCAGCCACTGCGCCGACAGGTCGACCTCGATCCGGCGCTCCCACAGCACTGGCGACCAGGCCCGCGCGCCAGCCAGCGGCGACACGGCGGCCATGTTTACGCCCCCCATGTCGGCGCGCTCGCGGCCGAGATGACTCAGTTGAACTTCATAGAGCGTATCCAGGTTGATCCCGTTCGCCTGCTCCATCGAGCGGTAGAACGGCTCCATGTCACCAGGATTGTGGCTGAAGCGGGCTCGCTCAAAGTATTGGACCAGCTGCCCCTGCTCATCGAAGGGCTCGCTGATCGGGAAGCCGAAGGCGGCAAGGCCGCCGCGCCGCTCCCAGAAATGGCGGAACTCGCCGCGCAGCGTGTGGCCGGTTTCGGGGAAGTAGGCTGCGCCATCCTGCGGATCGGCGACCGGCAGAAACGCGGACTCGCTGCGGTTGACGGCCAGCTCGCGCCCGATTAAGCCAAGCTGCACCTGGCCCGGCTGGCCGAGCAGCTCGGGGTGGAACTCGCAGCGGGCGCGCTCGAAGTACTGCACGATCCGGCCACCCTCGACGAGCTCCTCGCTGACGGGGTAGCCGAAGAGCAGTACCTGACCGTTTGCGCGCCAGAAATCGAGGAATCCCGCCCGATTGCTCAGGTGATGCCCCGTCTGCTCAAAATAGAGCGTTGGCAGGAGTGGCAAGCGTGCGGCCTCGATCGGGGCGACCGGCAGTGTCTCCTGCCGCGCCTGGCGCTCCACGCTTTGTGCCGCCGCGACACGCGCCGCGGCGGCCGCCTGACTGAGTAGCGGTGCGAAATCGGCTACCCGCGCAGGTGCACTGGCAGCATGGCTACCTGCGACTGTGGCGGTAAGGAGCATAAGCACGAGGGCCGCCCCGGGCCGGAAGAGGGTGCTCCGTGTAGTGCGATTGTCCCAGCGCCGATTTCGCATCGTGAGACTCCGGGTCAGAGGCGCGGTCGGATCGCCCCGTAGTACTTCGACTGCCAGTAGCCACTGTTCATGCTGACGGCCGACAGCGGCACGCCCTCGGCCAGCGCCTGCACGACCATGCCGCCGCCGACATAGATCCCAACGTGGCTGATGCCGCGTTTGTAGGTGTTGGCGAAGAACACGATGTCGCCTGGCTGCAGGTTCGCCTTGTCGATGAAGGTGCCGTAGCGCTGGCTGTACTGCCCGGCGGCGCTATGGGGCAGGCTCAGGCCGAACTGCCCGTAGACATACTTCGTGTAGCCGCTACAGTCGAAGGCGCCTGGACGGGAGCCGCCCCAGACGTAGGGGGTGCCGACGAACTGCATCGCGAAGCTGACCACGCTGCCTGCCTGAGCGGCCGAGAGGGGTGGCGCGCTGCCGCGTCCGCTGGCGACGGCAACCGCACTCTGCGGCCTGGGCAAGGCGGGGATATCCCGCGCCGCCGGCACGCGCCGGGCAATGTAGGCGCTCACCGGAAGCACCTCGCTCGACACCCAGGCAGCCTTGCCCTCGGGCGTACGAACCTTGAACCACTCCTTGTAACGGCCGACAAGCTTGAGTTGGAGGCCGGCGGCCGCCGTGGCAACCTTCGGGTAGGCGGTGCCAGGCCCGCCGCGCAGATTGATGCTCCCGTCGGTCACCGCTACGAGTGCGGGGTTAGGGTCTGGGGCGCCGGGCAGCACCTCAAGCCGCTCGATCACGCCATCAGCGACCGTGAGAAACTCACTGGTGACCCAGCCGATGTTGCCCGCAGGCAGGCGCACCTCGAACCAGCCTTCGTAGCGGGAAAGCAGGTCGATCATCGTGCCGGCCTGCAGGCTGTCCAGCTTTACGTAGGCCGTGCCAGGGCCGTCGCGCACGCTTAGCCCTTCCTCGCGTACCGTGGCGATCTTGGGCGGCGGCGGCGGCGGGATCTCGCGTGTCGGCGGCAGGATCGCCTGGGCAGTGCTTGCGTCGCTTACCAGGTCGGCGGCTACCCAGACCCGCTGCCCATCAGCGGTGCGGCCGACGAACCAATCCTCGACGACGCCTTCGAGGGTCAGTGGCGTTCCGGCGGTGAGTTTGCCGGTCACGTCGTACATGAGGCCCGGCCCGTTGCGCACGTTGACCTGGTCGCCAACAACGCTGCTCGCGAAGGTAGTGGGCGCGAGGATCTCGCTGCGGGCGAGGATCGACTGGGTCTCAGGCAGGGCCAGGATCTCGGCGAAGGCGCTGGCCGGCACTGGCTCCTCGCCCTCGTACGCAGATAGCTCGGGCGCCAGGCTGATTGGCCCGATCGAGAGCATAGAGCCATCAAGGGGCGCCGGCGTGGCCTGCGGAGCCACGGGGCCTGGGGTTGGCACAAACAGCTCGCCCCGCGTCCTGAGCAGCGCGGCCATAGGCACCAGGAGGATCACGACAAGGTGGAGCCAGAAGCGTGTGGGGACGCTCCCCGCCCATCGACCTGGCGACAGCGTAGAGCGTATCAGCGCAGGGAGCGCCAGGAGGGTAGCGTTCTGGCGCCGGACGGCGTGACGCCGACTCTGGGCACGCCTGCGCAGCGCCTCCAGGTCGCGGTCGGCGTGAGAAAAGCGTTCGATGGTCAACCGGGCCTCCTTCGCCGTCTGCCCCGCAGCATCAAGGGTGGGGGGCGCATGGACGACGGATTCGCTTCAAACCACAGCGTCGCGATGTCGTCGAACCACGACATCGGGTGCCGAACGGGCCGCCACGCGGCCGAACAGTGACACGGCCAGAGCAACGCTCGGTCGTCTCTCGGCGCGGGCGGGCTTGTTTAGCGGGCCTGCTGTGGGGGCGGCGAAAGCGGAGGAGTGGCGACGGTCTCGAGGCGGAGGGAGAGGAACCAGGCAAGGCGCGCCGTGAGGAGCGGGGCGCCGATGAGCACGAGGGCTATAACGAGTGAGGCGAGCGAGCAGTGGATCGCGCAGTGGCTGTGCGGCGCTGCGGCGGGGGCCGAGCCGTCGGCTGGCATCGCCTCTGGCAGGGCCGCGGCGCCTATCGCCTGATAGTCTGCGGACGTGACGTGCTGCTCATCATGGGTCAGTTCCTCGCTGCGCAGCAGCGGTGCCAGGAGCAGCGCGAGTGCAAACACAGCTAGCACAATGTGGCCCCGGCGCCAGGGGAGGAGGCTGAGTCGGGGCCTCAGGATGAAACTGCGTTGCTGCGCTATCAGCATGGCATCAGTATAGCATGGAACCATTATCCCCATTGCCGCCCCTGCTCGACCTCTGGATGGCGTACCATCGTCTTAATCTAGCGCCTGAAGTCCGAAAAGCGCGCCGAGCAGGACCGGCTGGTGCAGCAGGTAGATCAGCAAGGAGTGTCGGCCAAGGAAGCGCAGTGCGCGGACGGGGGCCGCAGCGGACAGATCTGGCAGAGCGAGCCGCCGGCGCCCGTCGGGGTAGCTCAGGCGACCGCAGGCCACACCCAGGAGCGCCGCGCCCCCCCATGGCAGGAGCGGGTAGTAATCCACCATCTCAACCCCGGCCTGGGCTACGCCGACCGCGATCAGCCACGGGAACGGCGCGCTGAGCGTTGTCAGGTAGGCCCCAAATGCGATCATCGCCAGGCCGGCGCCAACGGTGAGCCAGAGTGGCGCAGTGACGAAGGGCAGGCTGAGGATCAGCATGCTGCCCAGTAGCTGCAGAATGCCAAAGCGCACATAGGAGTCGCCGACGAAGGCGTAGGTTCCGGCGGTGATGAGCAAGCCGAGCGCGATAATGGTCATGCTGCGCCGCACCGCGTAGCGCCACAGCTCGCGGGGCGGCAGGCGGACAGCCACGAGCCAGAGTGAAAGCCCCAGCAGGAAGGTGAAGCTCGTGCCGATGCCCCGCGCGAAGATCTGCCAGGGCGCCGAGAAGACATTCACGCCGCTGAGCCCGGTGTAGTCCAGGTCCCACATCAGGTGGAAGAACACCATCGCGATCACGGCCACACCCCTAGCAGCATCGACCTCCCAAAGGCGTGCGGAGGGCCGCAGCTTCTCGCTCATGCGGGCACCTGGGGAGAGGGCGTTACCTGTCGATATGCCAGGAGGCGCAGCGCATTGAGCACCACCACGATTGTGCTTCCCTCGTGGAGGATCACGGCGCCGCTGAGCTGCACCAGCCCGAACACCGAGGTGACCAGCAGCAGCGCGATGACGCCGAGCGAGACACCGAGGTTCTGCCGAATGATCGCCCGCGCCGACCGGCTCAGACCCACGGCGAAGGGCAGCTTGCTGAGGTCGTCGCCCATCAGCGCCACGTCGGCTGTTTCCAGGGCCACAGCGGTGCCGGCGCCGCCCATCGCAATGCCCACGGTCGCCGTCGCCAGAGCGGGGGCGTCGTTTACCCCATCGCCAGTCATGGCGATCGCGCTGTACTTCTGCTGGAGCTCCTTGATCGCCGTCAGCTTGTCCTCGGGCAGCAGCTCGGCCCGCACGTCGGTCATCCCGACGGCCGTTGCGATCCGCCGGGCGACGTCGCGGTTGTCGCCAGTGAGCATCACGAGGTGCTGCACACCGAGCTCGCGCAGCCGCTGCATGGTGGGCGCCGCATTCGGGCGGAGCGTGTCGGCCAGGCCAAGCACCCCGAGGAAGCGTCCGTCAACGCTCACGGCCATCGTGCTGCGCCCCTCGGCCTCCAACCGCTCGACGGTCTCTTCAACGCGCGAGGGTGGCACAAGTCCAGTATCAGCGAAGAGCCTGAGCGATCCGATCAGCACCGGCCTGCCGCCAACGCTGCTGCGCACACCTTTGCCCGGGACATTCTCCAGGCCTCCAGTGCTCGGCAGCTCCAACTGCTTCGCCTGAGCCGCCCGGACGACCGCCTGCGCTAGCGGGTGGTTTGACTGCTGCTCGACGGCGGCCGCGATCTTCAAGAGCTCGTCCGGGTTAGAACCATCGAGGGGCACGACATCTGACACGCCGAAGCGCCCCTCCGTGAGCGTGCCGGTCTTGTCGAAGGCCATGGCGTTGAGCGCGCCGAGGTTCTCCAGGTGGACGCCGCCTTTGATCAGCACGCCGCTGCGCGCGGCCTGGGCAATACCGGCCAACACGGTCGCCGGCGTGCCGAGGGCGAGCGCGCAGGGTGAGGCCGCCACAAGCAGGAGCATCGCGCGGTAGAAGCTGTCGCGCAGCTCCATCCAGCCGAGGAGGGGCGGCACGGCGATCACCAGGAGGCAGACGATGAGCACTGCTGGCACAAACCAGCGTGTGAAGCGCTGGGTGAACTGCTGGGTCGGGCTCTGCTGGCTCTGGGCTTCAGCCACAAGCTGCATGACCCGGCTGAGGGTGTTGTCTTTCGCAAGGCGCGTCACGGTCACGTCGAGGGCCGCGTCCTGGTTGATTGTCCCGGCAAACACTGCATCGCCGGGCGTCTTCTGGACTGGCACGCTTTCGCCCGTGACCGGGCTCTGGTCCACCGCGCTGCTGCCGCTCGTCACCGCGCCGTCTACCGGGAGCCGGTCGCCAGGCCGGACGACCACCACATCGCCCACCTGCACCTGGCCGACAGGCAGCTCGACGATCTGGTCGCCGCGGCGGACCTGTGCGGTGCTGGGCATCAGGGCGCCCAGAGCGTTCACCGCGTTGCGCGCCCGGTCGAGCGCGTAGTGCTCGCCGGCGTGGCCAAGGGCGAAGAGGAAGAGCAGGAACGCGCCCTCCTGCCACTCGCCGAGGATGGCGGCGCCACCCGCTGCCGCAAGCATGAGCACATCGGTGTCGAACTTGCCTTTGAGCAAGCCGGGGATGGCGTGGGTGGCCACATCGTAGCCGCCGGCAACGTAGGCCACGAGATAGCAGGCGAGCGCTATGCCCGGTGGAAGGCCGAAGAAGGCCTCGCCGGCCCAGCCGATCAGCAGGAAAAGCCCGGCAATGCCGACGAGGATGAGTGGCCAGCGCTCCTGCATCCAGTGCGGGAGGAAGCCCGGCGCGCTGCCGTGGTCGTGGCCGGCATGTGCATCGCCGTGCTCCTCCGCGTGCTCGCCTTCCGCCTGCACGTGATCTTCTTCGTGGGCGCGGTCTGGCACACGCGTGGGCGGAGGTGGTACGGCGGCGAGTGCTGTGGGCGGCCGCGCGCCCTGACCGCGCATCACCTGCTCGATGGCCGTCCGCTCAATCGCCGTGGTGTCGTAGGCGACGAAGAGCAGCCCGGCGGCGTAGTTCGCGTTCGCGTGAATCACGCCGGGTAGGCGGGCCACCACCTCGGCTACGCTATCGGCCGTGTCGGCGGCATCGAGACCGACAAAGGGGATCTGCTCGTGGCGGTAGCGGTCGCTGATCTCCGCGCCCTCCTGCTGGGCCATGCGGCGAATGCGGCTCAGCGGCAGCAGGTTCGGGTCATAGTGGAGGCAGAGCATGGCCGCACCGTTCTCCCGCACGATATGGGCCTCTGTAACACCCCTCACCGCCTGGAGGCGCTTCGTCAGCTGCCGCGCGCAATCGTCGTCGGGATCGATCGCGGGCAGCACCAGATCGAGATCGAGGCGAAGGCGTTCGCTCATAATTGCACTTTCTTTGGCGCGACCGTTGTTGTGAACACGGCCTGATACACCATTTCGCCGCGCTCGGCGACGACCGTGATCGTCCAGGGGCCGTTCATGGTGTAGACGGCTTGAAGATCGTAGGTGCCTGCACCCCGGGGTGTCGCAATCGGCTTGTTGCTGCCCATGGGGTGCTCGGACATTTCCAGGTCAAGATAGACGTCGGCGTCATCAACGGGCCGCGCCTGCGCATCGCTCAGGGTGATGGTGAGGAGCTGGGGCTGGTTCAGCTCTGGCTGTGCGGCCATCTCGAGCGTGATCGTCAGCCCATCGACGGTCTGCTGCTGCCGTACAGTGCTGCCCACCGCCGGCTTGACTGATTGACTACACGCAGCAAGTGTCAGGCAGAGAAGCACTGCCACGCCGACAGGGGCGAAGCCAGTTCTGAGCATTGGGTTCCTTCCGGGACAGCACGCCGACACGAGCGGAAAACAGATCGGCGGCACGTACGCATACACGGGCTGAGCAATGGGGAAGAGAGAATCAGGCAGCGCGCGGGGGAGGGGTGGGTGGCGTGCTGCCCAGACGGAGCGCGAGGGGGCTTGCGCTCGTGAAGAGCCGGCTGATGAGGAGAACCATCATGGTAATCAGGCCCAGATGCACCAGGATGGGCTCAAAGGCAGTCCGAGGCGGCGCGTGGTGGTGATGAGGAATTGGTGGCTCGGGCAACGAGCGCTGTTCAAGCTGCCCACAGAGATCGCAGAGGAACCAGGCGCTCACTGTGCCCGGCCGGGCCTCGTCCAGCGCACAGTGGTTGACGCACGGCAGCAGGCTGAGCATGTTGAGCAGCGCAATGCAGACGCACGCGGCCAGCGTCGCCCATCGGGTCGCCGAGCAGGGCTGCGCCGCGCACCTGGCGTTCGGCCAGATACGCTGGAAGTATAGCTGCTCGATATGGATGGAGAGCCTCGCCATCTACGTCAGCATATCCTCGCACAATCTCGGTAGTCGTATGGCGCCGAGATTGTAGCAAGGGCGGCAGGAGGAGTCAACCGCAGAGACAGCTCAGAGTGAACGTCTCCTCCGGGAAGAGCAATAGCGGGGAATCCTGCCCAGCATCTGCGCCCAGACCAGCACGAGCGTCGCCCGCGTCCAACGCCGGCGATGAACCCCAGACTTAGATACTCCCAGAGGGTGCGGTTGCCGTCCGCTGGCTTGTGTCCTATACTGTGCCCATGCGCTTGGAATGGCAATTGAGGATACGGCCTGGTTTCAGCCTGCGGCTACCCCTGCTGTGGGCCCTCGCCCCGTGTCTCGCCGTGCTGTTGCTTGCCCTTCCGCTCTGGCTCGATAGTACCCACCGTGTCGAGGGGATGGGCGACAGCCTATTCCTAAGGCCGGCACTCAACGCTGAGACGACGGGGGGCAGCGGCCACCCCGCGGATGCGTCGAGCACCCGGCACTGCGCGCTTCACTGCGCCCCGCAGGTGCTCTTCCCTGCGCTGCTCCTCTGCGCCGCCCTGCTCCCCCTCGCGACCTCCTGCCTCTGCGCGACAACGCGGTTCCACTCGTGCCTCGGGCTTGCCCCGCCCGTCCCCCCTCCTCAGCACCCCTAACTTTCAGATCCACAGCTCTTCCGCTGGCGCCGACGCTGCTCAGACGCGCCGCAAGGGTGCGCTGCCGCATTCCATACGTTCAGGCGGTCTGCCATGAACCCGAGCACAAAGCTTCCGCAATCCTTCGCGGGCGGGCTGCTGATTCTGGCGGTAGCGTGCCTGGTTATCTACGGTGAGCATCTTATCAGGCTGCACTGGCCACATCAGCAACAGGCGGAGCTGGCAGCGGTGAGTGATGCGGCCGCCCAGGTGTGGAGGCTCAATGGTGAGCCGCGCGGCAGCTTTGCGATCAACCAGCCAGCGCCTGACTTCACCTTTGCTGGCCCGGACGGTCAGCGGCGCCGGCTTAGCGATCTACGTGGCAAGCCGGTAGTGCTGAACTTCTGGGCCACCTGGTGTACGCCCTGCAAGGCCGAGATGCCGGAGCTTCAGGCGCTGTACGTTGAGGCAGGCGAGGGGGCCTCCTTCGAGCTGCTGGCGGTGAACATGCGCGAGGCTGCGGGGCCAGCGGCGGACTTTGGCGCCGACCTCGGCCTGAGCTTTCCGCTCGTGATCGATATCGAGGGGGCGCTTGCCACAAGCTATCGGGTAACGGCCCTTCCGACGACCATCATTATTGACGCAGACGGCATCGTTCGCGAACAGCACCTCGGCCCACTCGACCGTGAGCGGCTGCGCGAGCTGCTGGCCGTCAATTCCTAGAGAACACGCTATGGCGACATCAGAGACCAATGCTCGTCCCCCGCTTCAGCAAGAGGCTCAACGTCAGCAGACCGGACGAGGCTTGCTGATGATTCTCGGCATCATCGGGGTGGTTGTAGCGGTGCTGCTCATCCTGCCCGGCAACCCTGCGGCGGAGCTTGGCTACGGCAGCCTGCTCGTGCTGGCGCCGCTCGCCTTCGTCTCCGGCACGCTCAGCTTCCTCTCGCCCTGCTGCCTGCCCGTGCTCTCGGCCTACTTCGCCTACACCTTCCAGGCCCGCCGCGAGCAGATCGTGCTGACCACCCTGGCCTTTTTTCTCGGCGTCGCCACGACCATGGTGCTCCTGGGCGCATCCGCGACGGCCGTGAGCCAGCTCCTCTTCGACCACATGCGCACGCTGACCCTGGTTGGCGGGCTGCTGATCATCGGCTTCGGCGTGATGAGCCTGCTCGGCAAGGGTTTTGGGGGTGTGCGGCTCGATGGGCGGCCCCAGGCCAGCGTCGGCGGCTCCTACCTGTATGGCGCCACATTCGCCCTCGGCTGGACCGCCTGCGTCGGCCCTATCCTCGGCGCGCTACTGACCATGCTGGCCACCCAGGGGCTCGCCGTCCTGCAGGGCGCAATCCTCTCATTCATCTACGCCCTCGGGCTCGGCGCGCCGCTGATGATCACCGCGACCTTCTTCAGCCGTCTTGGGCCTGGCTCGCCGGTCTGGCGGGTGCTGCGCGGCCGCGGCTTCACCATCAACCTTGGCTTCACGACGTTGTACCTGCACTCCACCAGCCTGGTCAGCGGGCTCCTGCTGATCGCGATGGGCGCGCTGCTCGCCACCGGGCAGCTGGCCGCCCTCAGCGCGATGGCGGTGCGCTCACCGCTGGCCGGCTGGGTGCTCGACCTGGAAGCCGGGCTGCGCACCCTGGTCACTGGCCAGAACTAGAACTTGGATCTGCGAATGAATGTCGGAAACTACCTGCTCGCCCTCGCGCTGGTCAACGGCCTCGCCGCGCTGCTCCTCTACGTTTACGCCGCCGTGCGCGCCCCGGAGTACACCGGCACGGCCCGGCTCTTCGCCGCCTCGATGACGCTCTTCGTCATCCTCGCCAGCGCGCTCCAGTGGGCCAACATCATGACCCACCAGTTTCAGTACGAGTACGTGCGCAACTTCACCGATCGTGCGCTGCCCGACCTGCTGCTCTTTACCACGTTCTGGGGTGGGCAGGCCGGCAGCTTTATGCTCTGGGCCCTGATGTGCGCGCTCTTCACGCTGGTGCTGATCTGGGGGCTGCGCCGCTCGGCCTGGGAGCCCTTTGTGCTCGCGCCCTATCTGCTGGTGGCCCTCTGTGTCGCCGGGATCACCCTGGCCGCGGAGCCATTCAAGCTTCTGCCGCCCGACCAGGTGCCCGCCGACGGTAACGGCCTGAACCCGCTGCTCCAGAACTACTGGATG
>DAOLDO010000068.1:0-13505 GCA_035327325.1 Chloroflexaceae bacterium
GGGTGAGGTCTGCGGCGACGCCAGACTGGAAGGCGCAGACAACCCATGTCTTAGGCCAAGGACGCAGCTCAGGAGGGCCGGGGCGAGGCGTGCTCGCCCCGGCCCTCGTCGCTGTCGCGCAGCCGCGCGTAAGCCTCTGGGGTGTCGGCGTCGAGCAGGACGGCCGGGTCGGGCCAGTCGAGCCAGCGCACGCGCCCGGCGTGGCGCTCGAGTAGCGCCCTGGCCCCGGTGTCGCCGGCCAGCTCGCGCAGCTCGTCGAACAGCCCCGCCGCGAGCAGGGCCGGGTTGCCGCGGCGCCCCTGGTAGCGCGGCACCACCGCGAGGGCGGCCGGGTCGGCCTCGAAGGCGTCAATCAGCCGGTCGAGCAGCTCGGGCCCCACCAGGGGCTGGTCAACCAGCAGCACCACGGCGGCCCGCGCGCTGCCGGGCAGGGCGGCGAGCCCGCAGCGCAGCGAGGCCGCCTGGCCCGCGCTGTAGTCGGCGCACTCGACCGTCTGCACCGGCCCGCCCATGCCGGCGAGGGCCGCCCGCACCGCCGGGGCCTCGGCGCCAAGCACCACCACCAGGCCCGCCAGCCGGCTCGCCAGGGCCGTCTCCGCCGCGTGCCGCACCAGGGGCCGCCCCCGCCAGGTCAGCAGCTGCTTGGGCTGGCCCATGCGCGCCGAGCGGCCCGCCGCCAGCAGGACCCCGTAGATCATCACGACCCCTCTCGCCACGCGGCCGCCAGCCTCACGCCCAGGGTCTCGTCCTGCTCGGGCAGCACCGCCCGCAGGTCGCAGAGCAGGCGCCCCTCGGCGATACGCGCCACCACGGCGGGCTCGCCGGCCCGCAGGCGCGCCGCCAGGGCCTCGGCGCCGCCCGGGCCCGGCGCCACGGCCACCCCCGCGCTCGCCTGGCTCTCGCCCGGCAGCGAGCCGCCGCCGACCGCGCTGCGGCAGCCCACGGCCTCGGCCGGCAGGCCGGCGGCCAGCATCCTCGCGGCGAGGGCCTCGGCGCGGGCCTGGAGGCCGCCCAGCGGCGCGGCGATCATGCGCCAGACCGGGATCTCCTCGAGCGCCCGCCCGAGCAGGTAGCTGCGCAGCGTCGCCTCGAGCCCCGCGATGGTGGCCTTGTCTATTCGCAAAGCCCGGGCCAGGGGGTGCCGCCGCAGGGCCTCGATCAGGTCGCGCCGGCCGACCACCAGGCCGGCCTGGGGGCCGCCCAGCAGCTTGTCGCCGCTGAAGGTCACCAGGTCGGCCCCGGCGGCCACGCTCTCCTGCACCGTCGGCTCGGGGGCCAGGCCGTAGGGCGTCGTCGGCAGCAGCGTGCCGCTCCCCAGGTCGTCGAGCACGGGCACGCCCCGCTGGCGGCCCAACTCGGCCAGCTCGGCCAGACCCGCCTCGTGTACGAAGCCCACCAGGCGGAAGTTGCTGCTGTGGATGCGCATCAGCAGGGCGGTGCGCTCGCCGATCGCGGCGGCGTAGTCGCGGTCGTAGGTGCGGTTGGTCGTCCCCACCTCGACCAGCGTGGCCCCGCTCTGGCGCAGCACGTCGGGGATGCGGAAGCCGCCGCCGATCTCGACCGCCTGGCCGCGCGAGACCACCACCTCGCGCCCGGCGGCCAGGGCGATCAGGGCCAGGTAGACCGCCGCGGCGTTGTTGTTGACCGCCATGGCCGCCTCGGCGCCGGTCAGCCTGGTGAGCAGGCCCTCCAGGTGGGCGCCGCGGCCCCCCCGCTCGCCCCGCGCGAGGTCGTACTCGAGGTTGGCGTAGCCCGCGCCGACGCGGGCCATGGCCTCCAGGGCGGCCGCGCTGAGCGGCGCCCGGCCCAGGTTGGTCTGGATGACCACCCCGCCGGCGTTGATCACCGGGCGCAGGCTGGGCGCCAGGGCCCGCGCCAGCCGCTCGCCCACCCGCGTCACCAGGGCCGCCAGCAGCTCGCCCCCCGGCGCCGGGGCGCCCTCGCCCCGCTGCAGCGCCGCCCGTGCCGCGTCCAGCTCGGCCCGCGCCGCCTCGCGCAGCAGCTCGTGGGGCGGCCCCTCGCCAAGGGCCGCCCGCGCCGCCTGGATCAGCCGGTCCACGCTCGGCAGGTCGCGAACGCTGGTCATTGGACTCGCCCTCTCGCCCGCTTCCTCCAGGGGAGCAAAGCGCCATCTCTGAGCTTGTCAGGCCGAAACGGCTGCACGGTTGTAACCACGAATCGCACGAAGGCCACGAAGGAACGAGAGATGCTCTGCCACGCGTTCCGGGCAGAGCCGCTCGAGCGGCTCTGCTACCCGGGCCAGGCACGGGACTGGCTCTCGCCCTTCGCGCGCTTCGTGGGCTTCGTGGTCAATAGCCAGCAAACCGCAGCTAAGAGGCTGTCCCAGGAGGCTGCTACACACGCACCGCCTCCTCCTCGGCTCTGGCCAGGGCGAGCGTCGCCTCGGGGGGCGCGGGGGCGGCGGGAGATTGGGCGACGCCGCCGCGGCTCGGGCGGGTCAGCTCGAAGGCCGTGCGCAGCAGCTCCGCGTAGGCCGGCTCGAGCTCGCGCTTGCGCCGGCCCATCACCGTGCGGGCCACCCCGATCATGCTGTCAATGCGGTACTCGCGGAACACGTCGCCGCCCCAGGTGAAGTGGGGCACGTTCTTCGGCACGCTGTGGATGCCGAAGACGTTGCTGCCCGTGCCGATGATCGTGCCGCCGTTCAGGTGCAGGCCGATGCCGAGCTTCACGTGGTCGGCCAGGAACATGCCCAGCTTCAGCACGCCGCTGTCGAGCTGGCCGAGGCCCTCGAGCGAGACGCGCACGCTGCCGTAGTTATTCTTCAGGTCGCTGTTGGTAGTCATCGCGCCGATGTTGACCCACTCGCCCAGCCACGAGTGGCCGAGGAAGCCGTCGTGGTGCTTGTTGCTGTAGCCCTGGATGATGCTGGCCTCGACCTCGCCGCCCACCCGGCAGACCGGGCCGATCGCCGTCTCGGCGCGGATCCGGGCGCTGGCGATCAGGGTGCCGGCGCCGATGTAGCACGGCCCCTGGATGAAGCTGAAGGGCTCGATATGGGCGCCCGCCTCGATCAAAACCGGCCCGTCGCGCGAGTCGAGCACCAGGGGGCCGTCGAGCCGGGCCCCGGGCGCCACGAAGACCCGCTCGCCGCGCACCACAACCTCGGGGTCGTCGCCCGCGTAGGGGGGGAGGCGGTCCGCCAGCAGGGGCGCGTCGCGGAGGATCTGCTCGCCCGCGCAGGTGATCAGGTCCCACGGGTAGCGCAGGAGCAGGGGCGGCCCGTCGGGGCCGATCTCCCTGGCCCGGCCGAAGCGCAGCAGCTCGTCGCGCGCGTCGGCGGTGGCCTGCTCGCGCAGGAAGTAGAGCACCGCGCTGGCCAGGGCGGGCGAGATATGGGCGCCGAGCAGCGTCCCGCCGGCCAGGTAGACCGTGTTGAGCGGCTCGGCCATGAGCGCCGGCAGCCAGCCCAGGTCGAGGGCGCGCCCGTTGACCAGCACCAGGGGCGCGCCGACCCGCAGGAAGGCCGCCATGCCCTCGGGCGGGCCGTAGCAGCCCATCAGGTGGGGCCGCGCCAGGCCGAGGGTCTCGCCCGCGCCCCCTGCCGCCACCGCCGCCGCCCGCTCGCGCGCGGTCAGGGCGCCCGCCCGCAGCTCGAACACGGGCCGCGCCTGCGTGATCGCCGCGAAGTGGCGCCACAGCTCATCTTCAAAAACAACCAGCGTCATAGATCCGACCTGTGGAATGTGAGCTGTGGGGTGTGAAGCTAGCACGGCCACGCTCGTGGCGGCTCACACCTCACACCTCACACCTCACCTCACGTGCGGCGCAGCAGCTCCAGGATGGCCATGCTCAGCTTGTGGCTGTCGTGGCGCAGGACGCGCACGGCCCGGTTCTCGGTGGGGTGGCTGAGCGAGGCGGTGTACTGGATCACCGACGAGGCCAGGTCGGCCTCGATCACCACGCTGCCCTCGATCATCACCCCGCGGTGGGCGCCCCGCTCGGCGGGCAGCAGGGCTGTCTCCTCGTACTCCTCCGGCGACAGGTAGACCGGCGACTGGTGGGCCGCGGCGTAGAGTCTGTAGACCTCCGGGTCAATGCGCTGGGCGTTCACCAGCACGTAGTCGGGCGTGAAGCCGCCGTAGGTCTTGATCGCCCTGATGTGGTCGGCCACCGAGAAGCCCGTGGTGCGGCCGGGCTCGGTCATCAGATTGCAGATGTAGATCTTGCGCGCCCTGCTGCCGGCGATGGCCGCCCGCAGCTCCTCCATCAGCAGGTTGGGCAGGATGCTCTCGAACAGGCTGCCGGGGCCCAGGATGATCGCGTCGGCCTCGCCGATCGCCTCCGCGGCCAGCCTGGTCAGCCTGGGCGGCCCCCCCGCCTCGGCGCGCTCGAGGCTGAGTCGGGCAACATGGCGCGGCGCGATGCTCGGGTCGAGGGGCAGGTGGCGCACGTCGAGCTGGGTGCCGTCGTCGAGCTCGGCCACCACCTGTACCGGCTCGGGGGTGGGCACCACGTAGTAGACGTTCTGCATGTTGAACAGGCCCGAGGCCCTGTAGTAGTACTCCACCGGGTCCTGCACCGGCACCACGCAGGTCAGGCGGCGCACCTGCTCGCCCATGGCGCTGAGCACGAGCAGGCCGGGCCCGCCCGAGAGCACGGCGATATTCGGCGGGCTCTCGCGGCGGTAGCCCAGCACCAGCTCGCCGTCAGCGGAGGCGGCCCCCTGGCTCAGGGGGATGAGCACGACCCCGCTCAGCTGCCAGATACCCGCGCCGAGCACGCCCAGGCCGGCGACGATCAGCAGGAGGCCGCGGGTGGGCCGGGGGAGGAACTGCAGGGTGAGCAGCTCGACCGCGCCGGCCACCTCGGGGGCGGTGCGGTAGAAGTGCAGGATCAGATAGGCCGCGCCGAGCGAGAGCAGCACCACGCCGACGAAGGTCAGGGCGAGCGGCGCCGCCAGGTGGACGAGGGACGAGAGTCGGCTTTTGATGCTGTGCATAACAACTGGGCCTCGCGCCTCATCCCTTCAAGAGCTGCTCCCGCTGAGCGTCAATCAGGGCCCGCAGGTTGCCGCCGCTGCGGGCCACCATCTCGGCGCAGATCAGGCCGGCGAGCACGGCATCGGGGTAGGCGGCGTAGCGCCCGACGATCAGCTCGCCGTCCGCCGTGGCCCCGAGGACGGGCAGGCCGCGGTCGCGACCGACCAGCTCGGCGAGGCGGGCGCCGGGGTCGGCCATGCCCTCGACCTTCAGGCCGGTGGCCTCCTCCCAGGCGGCCAGGCGCAGCACGCCCCCGAGGGGCGAGGCGGGCGCGGGGGGGGCGAGCACCACGGCGCCGCGCTGGCGGTGCTGGCGGGCCAGGTACGCGGCCACCAGCAGGGCCGTCTCGGCCGGGTCGAGCTGCTCGCCGTTCTTGTCGATCACGGCGAGGGCCGTGCCGTCGGCCGAGATGGCCAGGCCGAGGTGCGAGTCGCTCTCGCGGACGAGCTTCTTGAGCCGGTTGAGGCCGGCCTCGGTGGGGGCGGGGGCGGCGCGACCGAACAGCGGGTCGGGCTCGCGGTTGATCTCGATCGCCCTGGTCTGGCCGCCCTCGCCGAGCAGGGCCGGGAAGAGGCCGGCCGTGGTGCCGCTCATCGCGTCAATGAAGATCGTCATTGAGGTGCGCCGGACCAGATCGAGGTCAACCGCGTTGCGCAGGGCGTCCAGGTAGGGGCCCCGCAGGTCCCTGGTCTGGTCGGGGGGGAGCTCGCCGGTGGGCGGGAAGGGCGCCGCGAGCAGGGGCGCCTCGGCGCCGTCGAGGGGGTCGAGGGCCAGGCCGGCCCCCTGCGGGGCGATCAGGACCAGGCCGTTGTAGACGTAGGGCCTGTTGCAGGCCGAGACGTAGAGGGCGCAGTCGGCGACGTGCTGGTCGAGGGCGTGGCAGAGGGCCGGCAGGGGCGAGGGGGCGGCGCTGAGGATGGTGCGCACGCCGCGGGCCTGGATCGCGGCCCCGAGGTCGCGGGCGAAGAGGCCGCCCATGAAGCGCGTGTCGTAGGCCACCAGGCAGCTCTGGCCGCGGGCCGCGAGCCCCTCGGCCAGGGCCAGGGCGCGCCGGCGCAGCTGCTCAAGGGTGAACCCCGCAGTGTAGACGGCCTCCCATGCGGCGGCGTAGGGGCGGTAGCGAGCGATCATAGACGCCTTCGGAACTCCTCCACGGCGCCCATCATCAAGTCGCGCAGGGCCTGGGCCCGCTCCATGGTCTGAGCCTCGAAGCGGTTCGTGATCGCCGGCTCGGTGTTGGAGGCCCGCAGCAGGCCCCAGCCGTCGCCGAAGTCCACCCGCACCCCGTCAACGTCGCTCACCGTATGGGTCGCGCTGAAGCGCTCGCGCACGTAGTCAATCGCCTGGAACTTCAGCTCCTCGGGGAAGGGGATGCGGCCCTCGTCGATCGAGGCGGGGGTCGGGTAGGGGGCCAGCAGCTCGTGCAGGGTCGCGCCGAGCTGGCTGAGGGCGAAGAGCAGGGCGGCGCCGGCGAAGGCCCCGTCGTCGAAGTAGTGGCCCGGGTCGGGGAGGATGGTGTGGCCGCTCAGCTCGCCGCCGAGCACGGCCGCGGTCTCGCGCATCTTGGCCGACAGGTTGGTGTAGCCCGTCTTCCACATGATCGGCGTGCCGCCAAGGTCGGCGATGGCCTGGGGCAGCACCGCGCTGCACTTCACGTCAAAGATCACGGGGCCTTTGCGCCGGCCGAGCAGGTAGGTGGCCAGGGCGATCAGGTAGCGGTCGGCGAAGATCACCTCGCCCCGTCCGTCCACCACGCCGAGGCGGTCGCCGTCGCCGTCGAGGCCGATGCCCATGTCGGCGCCGTGCTCGCGCACCGCCGCGATCAGCTGCCTGAGGTTCTCGGGCTTGAGCGGGTCGGGGTGGTGGTTGGGGAAGGTGCCGTCCGGCTCGATGAACAGGGGCACCACGTCGAGGCCGAGGGCCTGGTAGGCCCTGAGCGCGATCGGGCCCGCCACGCCGTTGCCGCCGTCCAGCACCACCTTCGGGCGGCGGCCCGCGAAGGGGAGCAGGCCAAGCACGTTCTCGACGTAGGCGGCGCCCACGTCGGCCGTGCTGAGCGACCCGCCGCCCGTGGCGAAGCTGCCGGCCATGGCGATGCGCCCGACCTCCTGCACCATGTCGCTGGGCGCCGGCTCGCTGCCGTAGGTGGGGTGGGGCAGGCGCAGCTTGAGGCCGTTGAACTCGGGGGGGTTGTGGCTGGCGGTGACGATCGCCCCGCCGTCGGCGCCGAGGTGCTCGACGGCGAAGTACATCACGGGGGTGGCGGCCTCGCCGATGTCAATCGCGTCGCAGCCGGCGGCCCTCAGGCCGGCGATCAGGGCGGCCTGGAACTCCGGCGAGCTCAGGCGCGCGTCGCGGGCGACGACCACGCTGCGCCCGCCCCGCCCGCGGAAGATCGTCCCGACGGCCTGGCCGAGCCGCCGGTAGACCGACGCGTCGAGGTCGGCCCCGACGACGCCACGGATGTCGTAGGCCCGGAAGATGGTGGGGTTCACAGGTAGACCCATGGGTGCTCCTGGGTGGGTTGTGCCGTGAGATCGTAGCGCATAGGGGGGCATCCGTCAAGGTTCTTTACAACGGCCCTGAGAGACGCTATAATTGCCAAGTACAACGGACACAAATTGGTCCGCTCGAACCACAGGCGCGTACTCGCCCCCCCTCGGACCGGCGCGCAGTTAAGGGCTTCGAACGACACCAGTGGACAACGCAGTCCTCGTCCGTCAGGCAAGCTGAGAGCTATCTCTCAGTTTCTTCTTTTCATTCGCCCGGGAGCAGGGCCGCGCCCCGATCACGCGCGGCCCTCCCGCGCTGTGGCTCCCGCGGGCGAACCCGCACAGCATAGAGGCAGACCGACCATGACAGACAAGCCGACCTACCTGACCCGCGAGGGCCGCGTTAAGCTCGAGGCCGAGCTTGAGCAGCTCACAACTGTTGAGCGCAAGCTCGTCGCCGAGCGCATCGCCGCAGCCAAGGAGCTGGGCGACATCTCGGAGAGCGGCGAGTACGAGGATGCCAAGAAGGCCCAGGCCATCCTGGAGGGCCGGATCCGCGAGCTCAAGAGCCTGCTGTCGCGCGCCGAGACCATTGACGACGAGCAGACCAGCAACGGCGAGGTGCGGGTTGGTTCCCAGGTGACCGTGCGCTTCGAGGAGGACGGCGAGGAGGAGACCTGGATGATCGTCGGCAGCGCCGAGGCCAACCCGCGCCAGGGCCGCATCTCCAACGAGTCGCCCATCGGCTCGGCCATCCTCGGCAAGCGCTCGCGCCAGAAGGTCACCGTGCAGACCCCCTCGGGCGTGATGAAGCTGACCATCGTCAAGGTCAAGTAGAGCCGGCCCCGCGGGTCGCCTCCACCGTGCCCTGCCCCCCTTCTCCGCAGCGGGAAGGGGGGCGCCTTCGTTCATGGTAGAATAGGGCGAGGTGCGGGTGGGGCAGCGGGCCCCCCTGACAAGCCCGAAGCGCCATGGAACTGAACGACCTGCAGGCCCAGCGCGCGGCCAAGCTGGAGCGCCTGCGCGACGCCGGCATCAACCCCTTCCCCACGCGCTCGGCGCGCACCCACAGCATCGCCGAGGCCCTGGCCCGCTTCGACGACCTCGAGGCCGCCGCCGCCCCCCTGACCGTGGCCGGCCGCATCGTCGGCGCGCGCCGGGTGATGGGCAAGATCGCCTTCGCCCATATCGAGGACGGCACCGGCAGCATCCAGCTCTGGATCAGCCGCACCGACCTGGGCGACGCCTGGTTCGAGCGCTTCCGCGACGACCTCGACACCTTCGACATCGTGCAGGGCAGCGGGGTCCTGCGCCGCACAAAGACGGGCGAGCCCTCGCTCTTCGTCAGCGAGCTGACCCTGCTGGCCAAGGCGGTCAACCCGCCCCCCGAGAAGTGGGCCGGCCTGCAGGACGTCGAGGAGCGCCACCGCCAGCGCTACCTCGACCTGATCGTCAACCCCGAGGTGCGCGAGGTCTTTCGGGCCCGCTCGGCCGCCATCACCGCCATGCGCCGCGTGCTCGACGGCCGCGGCTTCCTCGAGGTCGAGACCCCGGTGCTCCAGCCGATCTACGGCGGCGCGGTGGCCCGGCCCTTCACCACCCATCACAACGCCCTGGGCCAGCAGCTCTACCTGCGCATCGCCGTCGAGCTGTACCTCAAGCGCCTGATCGTCGGCGGCCTGCCCGGGGTCTACGAGATCGGCCGCAACTTCCGCAACGAGGGGGTGGACCGCAGCCACAACCCCGAGTTCACCATGATGGAGTGCTACCAGGCCTACGCCGACTACAGCGATATGATGCGCCTGGTCGAGGAGCTGATGCGCGAGATGTGCCTGGCGGTCAACGGCACCACCACGGCCACCTTCCAGGGCCAGACGGTGGACTTCGGCGCCCACTGGCAGCGCCTGCCCATGGCCGAGGCGATCGCCGAGCGCACCGGCATTGATATCGCCGAGGTGAGCGAGCTCGGCCCGCTCCACGAGGCCATCGCCGCCGCCGGCCTCAAGGTCGAGCGCAAGGCCACCTGGGCCAAGCAGGTGGACGAGCTGTTCAGCGAGTTTGTGCAGCCCCTGCTCGTGCAGCCCACCTTCATCGTTGACTACCCCGTAGTCATGTCCCCCCTGGCCAAGCGCAAGCCCGAGGCGCCCGCCCTGACCGAGCGCTTCGAGGCGTTTGCCGTGGGCATGGAGCTGGGCAACGCCTTCACTGAGCTGAACGACCCCTTCGACCAGGAGCAGCGCTTCCTCGAGCAGGGGCGGGCCTTCGCCGCCGGCGACGACGAGGCCCACCAGATGGACCTGGACTACCTGAACGCGCTGATGTACGGCATGCCCCCGACAGGCGGCCTGGGGATGGGGGTTGACCGCATCCTGATGGTGCTCACCGACCGGCCCAATATCCGCGAGGTGATCCTCTTCCCGCACATGCGCCAGCGCAGCGAGGTGTGAGGTGTGAGATGTGAGGTGTGAATCCTGCAGCGCTGCGCTCGTGGCCGAGTCACACCTCACACGGCGAGCGCCAGCGAGCGGCGCACACCTCGCCGTGAGGTGCTTTATGCCCCGATCTTTCACAGTCGAGCGCGAGAACCTGCCCCAGGTGGTCCAGGGGTGGCTGCGAGCGACGGGCCTCGGCGACGAGGAGTTGGTCGAGATCGTCTTCACCGAGCAGGAGGTGCTGCTGCGCCGGCCGATGAGCCCCCAGCTGCGGGACTGGGCCAGGGGCATCAGCGACAAGTACGACAAGGCCTTCCGGCAGATCGCCGGCCTGTGAGCTATGAACTACCTGACGCGCGATGAGCTGCTCGACCTGCACGCCTTCGCCGTCGAGCGCTACGGGGGGCTGCTGGGGATCAAGAGCCAGGACCGCCTGCAGACCGTGCTGAGCGCGCCGCTCCAGGAGATGTTCGGCGCCGAGCTGTACCCCGACCTGGCCAGCAAAGTCTCGGTGGTGGTCTACCTGCTGGTTAAGAGCCACCCCTTCATGGGCGCCAACGACACGACGGCCCTGCTCGCCATGCTGCGCCTGCTCGAGCTTAACGGCGCGGCCCTGCGGCCGGAGATCGGCGCCGGCGAGCTGGCCTACGTCTTCCGCGCCCTGAACAACTCGGATCTGGACAAGGAGGGTCTCGAGCAGTGGCTGCGCGAGAGCATCACGCAGCCGGGGGAGGCGCCATGACCAGGGTCTTGATCAACGGCATTGACGGCCTGCTGGGCGCCAGGGTGGCCGAGCTGCTCAGCGCCGAGCCCGACGTGACGGTCCTCGGCCTGGCCGAGGGCACGCCGCCCGCGCCGATCGGTCGCGCCGAGTACCTGGTGGCCCGCCTGGGCGGCCGCCAGCTGCTCGAGCTGCTGCGCGCCGAGGGCGTCGAGGTGGTTGTGCACCTGGCCTTCGCCGGCGCCGAGCGCCCCGCCAGGAGCCGCGAGGAGGCCGTCCAGCAGAATGTGCTCGGCTCGATGGAGCTGCTGGGCGCCTGCGCCGCGGCCGGGGTGCGCCGGGTGCTGCTGCGCAGCCACACCCGCGTCTACGGCGCCAGCCCGCTCAACCCGACCTTCATCCGGGAGGACCGGCCGGTGGCGCGCAGCACGGCCCCCGGCGTCTTGCGCGACTACGTCGAGGTCGAGCAGTTCGTGGCCGAGTTCGCCGCCCGCCACCCCGACATGGCGGTGGTGCCCGTGCGCTGCGCGCCGCTGCTGGGCGGCTGGTCGCCCTTCGTTAACTACCTGAGCCAGCCGGGCCCGCGCATGCTGGTGGGCTTCGACCCGTGCGTCCAGGCCCTGCACGTCGAGGACGCGGCGGCGGGCTTCGCCCTGGCCGCCCTGACGGAGATCGACGGCCCGGTCAACCTGGCCGCCGACGACACCCTCTGCCTGTCGCAGGCGATCAAGCTGGCCGGCCGCCAGCCCGTGGCTCTGCTCGAGCCGATGGTTAGCCTGGCCTTCACCATGGGCAACAGCGCCATCCTGGGCACCTGGCCCTATGACGTCAGCTTCCTGCGCCACAGCTGCATCGCCGACACCTGCCGCGCCCGCGCCGAGCTGGGCTGGGCGCCCGCGCGCACGGTCGCCGAGTCCCTCGGCGCGATCGGCGCGAACGGTCGCGCCGCGGTGAGCCGCGAGATGTCCGAGGAGGCCCTGCGGGCCTTTCTCGCCCGAAGGAGCTAAGCGCCATGAGCGATGAGAACCACCCCAACGGCCGGCCCGTCGAGATCCCGATCGGCGAGGGCGACGCCCCCGCGCCGGCCCCGCCGCCCCTGACCAACGGGTCCGAGCCGCTCGCCGCGCCGCCCGCCGACGGCGAGGCCGACGCGCAGGGCCTGGAGCCCGCCCCCAGGAAGCGCCGCCCCAAGGTCGCCGGCGCCAGCGCCAAGGCCCCCGCAAAGCCGGCCCCGGCGCCCCCCGCGCCCAAGAAGCGCCGCGCCAAGCCCGCCGAAGCGCCCCCCGCGCCCGCCGCCCAGGCAGAGGCGCAGCGCCCGCCAGCGGCGCCCCAGGCCGCCCCGGCCCCCGCGCCCATCTGGAGCGACGCCCAGGCCGGGACGACCCCCGGCGAGGAGGTGCCGATCGCCGGCGCCATGGCCGCCAGCCTCTACGAGGCCGAGATCGAGGTGCGCACGCTCTCCCAGCAGGCCACGGGCCAGTCGGCCGACCTCGGGGCCATGGCCGCGGGCAGCCTCAGGCTGATCGCCGAGAACCTGCGCCGCATGAGCGAGGAGCAGGCCGAGAAGATCACCCAGATGCTGCACGGGGTTGACCTGAAGGACTACCTCGACCCCGACTTCTGGAAGGGCATCGGCATGGTGCTGCGCTACCAGCTCGACGAGCAGGTGGCGTTCGTCAAGCGGCGCCTGGCCGGCGAGTACAGCACCGACCCCTACGGCATGGACCGCGAGCTGATCGACGTGGTCAGGCCCTTCCTGGGCTTTATGTACCGCACATGGTGGCGCGTGTCCCACGAGGGCCTCGAGCACGTGCCGGCCGAGGGCCGGGCCCTGCTCGTCTCCAACCACAGCGGGGTGCTGCCCTGGGACGGGGCGATGATCGCGATGGCGGTGGCCGAGGACCACCCGGCCCAGAACGAGCGCATCATGCGCAGCCTGCACCTGCACTGGTTCAGCACGCTGCCCTTCGTCGCCCCGGCCCTGGCGGCCCTGGGCCAGGTGCCCGGCCTGCCCGAGAACGCCGTGCGCCTGCTCGAGAGCGACGAGCTGGTCTGCGTCTTCCCCGAGGGGCTGAAGGGCGTCGGCAAGCTCTATAAGGACCGCTACAAGC
The DNA here is from genome assembly GCA_035327325.1 of Chloroflexaceae bacterium. Taxonomy (GTDB): domain Bacteria; phylum Chloroflexota; class Chloroflexia; order Chloroflexales; family Chloroflexaceae; genus CAIWXH01. Next base: position 12,760 of record DAOLDO010000068.1, read on the forward strand.
TGGCGCGCTTCGGGCGTGGCGGCTTCGTGCAGGCGGCGATCAGGGCGCGGGCGCCGATCGTGCCGGTGGCCGTGGTCGGCGCCGAGGAGATCTACCCGATGCTGGCCAACGCCGAGCCGGTGGCCAGGCTCTTCGGCATGCCCTACTTCCCGATCACGCCCTTCTTCCCCTGGCTCGGCCCCCTCGGCGTGATCCCCCTGCCGACGCGCTGGGCGATCACCTTCTGCGAGCCGATCGGCACCGACATGTACGACCCCGGCGAGGCCGACGACCCGCTCACCGTGCTCGGGCTCACCGAAATGGTGCGCGAGCGCATCCAGGCGACGATTGACGCGAAGCTCGCGGGGCGCACGTCGGTGTTCTAGGCGCCTGACGGGGCGCCGGGGGCGGCCACGCCGGGCCGCCCCTTCGGCCGCGAACGGACGTACCGGCGGGGGCGGCCACCCTGGGCCGGGGGCGGCCACGCCGGGCCGGGGGCGGCCACCCTGGGCCGGGGGCGGCCACCCTGGGCCGCCCTTACGTCCAGGGCAGGGCCGCGCGGGTGGCCCAGTACTCGTCGGCCGGCTCGGCGAGGGGGGCCAGGGCCTCGGCGGCCTCGGCGTCCCAGGCCACGTCGAGGGCGGCGAGGTTGGCGCGCAGCTGCTCGACGGTCGCGGCGCCGCTGAGCACCACGCCGGCCCAGGGCTGGGCGAGGGCAGCGGCGATGGCCAGGGCGTCGAGGGCGCAGCCGAGGCGGGCGGCCTGGG
>DAOLDO010000069.1:0-13489 GCA_035327325.1 Chloroflexaceae bacterium
CAATGTGCGGCATCTGGCTCGACATCGGCGGCAGGGGCGGGGCCGCGGCGCTCGTCAGCGGCGGCGCGCGGCCCAGGGGCGGCCGGCGTGGGCGCGGCCGGGGCGGGGGGCTCGCGACGGGTGGCGGGCGCCTCGGCCACCCCGACGGTCGCCGCGCGCGCGCCGCCTCCGCGCACGCTGGCCCTGATCTGCTCGAAGAGGGCCCGGGTCTCCTCGTCGGGCTCGGCGCCTAGCTCGGCCGCGAGGACGCGGGCGCACTCCTCGTACTGGCGCAGGGCGGCGCTGCGCTGACCGGCGGCGGCGTAGACGCGCATCAGCGAGCGGTGGGCGGGCTCGTGGAGCGGGTCGAGGGCCACGCGGCGGCGGGCGGCGGCGGCGGCCTCCTCGTAGTCCTCGCGGGCGGCCAGGCCCTCGGCCAGGGCCGCCAGCGCGCCGGCCAGCTCCTCGCGCAGGGCCTCGGCCTCGAAGAAGCGCCAGTCGGCGAACGGCGCGCTGTCGCGCAGGTCGAGCCCGTCGAGCAGGTCGCCCCTGTAGAGGGCGCAGGCGGCCCGCAGGTGGGCCAGGTCGTCCGCCTCGCGGGCCGCGGCGATGTGGGCGCGGAAGGCGGCCACGTCGAGCTCGACCGGGCTGTCTGGCGCGAGGCCCACCCCGGCGCGGTCGCTCTCGACCCAGCCGGGGCCGAGGGCGCTGTTCAGCGACCAGATGGCCTGGCGCAGGCCGGCGGCGGCCCGCTCGGGGGCCAGGTCGGGCCAGAGCAGCGCGGCGAGGGCCTCGCGCCCGTGGCGGCGCCCGGTCATGGCCAGGTAGGCCAGGAGGGCCACGGCCTTCTGGCGGTCGAGGCTGACGGGCGCGCCGTCCACGGCAACCTGGGGTGATCCGAGCAGGGCCAGGCTCAGACGAGACATGACATTCTCCTGCCCGAGATTATACACGCCCATGATCTCGCCAACCATCGGGCATGAGACGCGGTTTGAGACGCGGGGGGCGACGCTCGGGAGACGCGGCCGGAGTACTCTACTGGCAGGTGAGGACGCAGTGAGAGGGGAAGACACGGCAATGCTGACGCTCGACTTCAGCGCGACTTCGATGACGGCGCCGGTGGACGAGCAGCGCTGGGCCCTCGACCTCTTCCAGAAGAGCTTCCAGGAGGGCAGGCTGATGCGCTGGCTTCGGCGGCTCGCCGGCCGGCAGGTGGGCCTGCGCTGCCTGGGCGCCGCCGAGCAGCGGGGCGGGCGCGACATGGGCCACCAGACCGTGGCGATCGGCGAGATCGTGGGCAGCGAGGGCCGCACGCGCGACTTCGACCGGGCCTTCGCCCCGATCAGCGAGCGCAGCCGCGACCGCTGGATGAGCGTCGCACAGGCCCGCTTCCGCGGGCGGGCCCTCCCCGCCGTGCTGCTCGTCCGCGCCGAGGACGGCTACTACGTGCGCGACGGACACCACCGCATCTCGGTGGCCCGCGCCCTGGGCGAGGAGTTCGTCGAGGCCGAGGTTATAACCTGGTAGAAGCGCATGCGCCTGGTCGAGACGCCCCGCGGGGCGTCTCACGATTCCCGCCACAGCTCGGGCGGCACCGGCGTGAAGATCCAGCCCCCCGCCTGGTCCCCGAAGGTGCGGCAGCGGGCCGCGCCCCACCTGTGGGCGTAGAGGGCGATATAGGCGCAGAGCAGGGCGTCCACCCGGTCCTCGTAGCCCTTGAGGGCGGCGCCGCGCAGCGTCTCGACCCGCGTCTCGAGCAGGTCGAGCGGGCCGCGCAGGGGCGGGTCGGCCGCCGCCAGATCCAGCATATGGGCCTGGTAGGCGCGCCAGGCCGCGTGCCGCTCGCCCGGGCCGCGCCGGCCCCGGGCCTTGTACTTGAGGGTCCTGGGCAGGCCGAAGAGGGCCACCATCGCGGCGTGGGGGTAGACTTCGGTGACCAGGCGACCGCCCTGTCCCGCGGCGACCGCCGGGGCCGCCGCGAAGCCGTGGGCGGCCAGGCGGGCGACGAGCAGCTCGCCGCGCACGCCGGCCCCGCCCCGGTCGAGCAGGGCCCTGTTGGCCGGGTGGGCGCCGGCCTCGTAGGGGCGGAACACGCGGGCCAGGGCTGCCTCGGCGGGGCGCCGGCCCGTCACGTTCGGCACGAGCAGCGGGGCGTCCACTGCCACGATTGCGGGGCCGGCCCCCGCGTGGCGCAGCACGTAGGCGACGACGGCGTCCATGTCGCCGAGCAGCGCGGGCGGCTCGAGCAGGGCCGCGCCCGCGGGGCCGCCGCGCAGGGCGGCCGCGCCCGACTGGTTGCCCTCGGACCAGGCCAGGTCGAGGCCGATGTAGGTTGTCGCGTCCATTGTGCCCCATGTTGACACCGCGGGCGGCTCGTGGTATAAGCGCCGTCACCTTGGTTGTGCGAATCGTGACCGACGCCTGCACCCCGTCTGTGCCTGAGGAGATTCGCCCCGTGTCTCGCACCGCCCGCGCCCTGATCGCGCTGGCCCTGGTGGTCGCCCCGCTGACCCTGGTGGTGCTGCTCGGCGCCGCGACCCCCCAGCGCGCCCCGGCGGTCGCCAACAGCCTGGCCGTCGTCGCCGCCCAGGAGGTCCCCCCTACGGAGACCTCGGCGCCCCCCACAGCCACGCCCATCCCGCCCACGCCCACCCTGGCTCGCCGCGAGTTCAACGAGAGCGGCGCGCCGAAGGTGGCGCCCACCAGCTTCCTGCCAGGCCGCGGCCCCGAGCTGCCCGGCGAGTTCGTCTACGCCGGCCGCCGGCTCGACTTCTTCGTCGGGCGGGGCACCTACGCGCCCGAGGAGGTCGCCGAGCTGGCGATCAAGGCCGAGCACGCCCTGAGCTACCTCCAGAAGCGCTTCGCCACCAGCCTGAGCGAGCGCGTCTCGGTGGGCGTCTACAGCGCCAGCCAGGCCCCCGGACGCGGCACCCGCGGCATCGCCTACACCTACGGCGACACCAACGTCCGCATCTATTACCGCCCCGGCGAGGACAAGCACAAGGCCCTGGTCATCCTCTCGCACGAGCTGGCCCACGCCCTGCAGGCCGAGGCCTATGGCAAGGAGGTCCAGCGCCAGGCCGATACGGTGCTGCTCGAGGGGCTGGCGAGCTTCATCTCGGGCGAGTACTGGCTCAGCCTCTCCGAGGCGCCGTCGTTTCACGCCAGGGCCCAGGAGCTGTACCGCGCCGGCTACAGCGGCAGCCTGGCCGCCATGGGCAGGCACAGCCCCGACGTGGCCTACGACATGTGGGCCGGCTTCGTGGACTACCTGACCCGCACCTACGGCTGGGACAGGTTCAACCTGCTCTACCAGTCCGGCCGCGGCCGCGCCCCCGGCTCCGCCGATTACCTGGGCGTCTACGGCAAGAGCTTCAAGGAGCTCGCGGACGAGTACTACGCGACGCTGGAGTGACCAGTGAGTGAGGGCCCGGCCCGCCCTCACACCCCTTCCCCTACTTCCCCTCCCGCCAGCGCAGGGCCTGCTCGACCTTGCCGTAGTCCCACGGCTCGCTCATGCCGAAGATGAAGTGGGTCACGCCGGCCTCGCGGTAGGCGTCGAGGCTCTCGCCCCTGGATGGGCCTACGCTGCGCTCGATCTCCCCTGGGTCGCGGCCGACCTTCGCGCACCACTCGTCGAGCACGGCGTTCTTGTGCCTGATCGTCTCGGGGGTGCCGAAGCCGTGCCAGATGTCGGCGTGCTGGGCGGTGAGGCGCAGGGTGACCTTCTCGCCGCCGCCGCCGATCAGGATGGGGATGGGGCGGGTCGGGGGCGGCACGTCCACCTCCCAGCGCCGCCTGATGATCGGCAGGGCCTCGCCGAGGGCGCGCAGCCGGTCGGGCGCGGTGCCGAATGTGTAGCCGTACTCCTCGTAGTCGCGCTCGAACCAGCCGGCGCCGATGCCGAGGATCAGCCGGCCGCCGCTGATGTGGTCAACGGTCTTGGCCATGTTCGAGAGCAGGGCCGGGTTGCGGTAGCTGTTGCAGGTCACCAGGCAGCCCACCTCTGCGCGGCTGGTGATCGTGGCCATCGCCGAGAGCATGGTCCACCCCTCGAAGTGGTTGCCCTGGGGGTCGCCGCTGAGGGGGAAGAAGTGGTCCCAGTTCCAGATCGTATCAACGCCCATGGCCTCGAAGCGGCGGACGGCTTCGCTGTACGAGGCCCAGGTGGTATGCTGGGGCTGCAGCTGCACCCCCACCCTGATCCGGGTCATCACGGCTCCTTGCAAAGCGCGGGCAATGGCTGAATCATACCACGGGGCGCCGGATGGGGCATGCGTGAAAGACTCGAAACGGTTGCGTTCATCCTGTACACTGTGGCCTGTAGTCGCCCTAGCACATCGGACCCACCAATGATTGTACGGATCTGGGGAACGCGCGGCTCCTACCCAGTGGCTCGCGCCGACGTGCTGCGCTACGGCGGCAACACGACGTGCGTCGAGGTGCGCGCGGGCGATCGCTGCATCGTCCTCGACGCCGGGACGGGGCTGCGCAACCTTGGCGACAGCCTCGTGCGCGACCAGGGCGGCCCCCAGTCCTTCGACCTGCTGATCACCCACACCCACTGGGACCACATCATCGGCTTCCCCTTCTTCGCCCCGATCTACCGCCCCGACTGCCGCCTCGAGATCTACGGCCTGCTGCGCACCCAGTCGAGCCTGCGCGCCACCATCGCCAACGCGCTCAGCGACCCCCTGCTGCCCATGAGCCTGGAGGACCTGCGGGCCGAGCTGCACTTCCACGAGATCCACGAGGGCCTCTGCTTCACCCTCGGGCCGGTGCGCGTGAGCACGGCGCGGGCCAACCACCCCTACAGGGCCCTGGCCTACAGGCTCGAGACCGACGAGGCCGCCCTGGTCTTCATCCCCGACACCGGCCCCTTCCACACCGTGCTCTTCGGCGACGAGCGCGTCGAGTGGACCGGCGCGCCGGCGCCCCTCACCCGCGACGACCTGCGCGAGCTGGCCGAGATGCGCGAGCGCATCGTCGAGCTGGCCGCGGGCGCCGACTGGCTGCTCTACGACTCGCAGTTCACCGACGAGCAGTACGAGCGCTTCCCCCACTGGGGCCACAGCACCGCCGGCCAGGCCCGCGAGATCGCCGAGGCCGCGCGCGTGCGCGAGCTGCTGCTCTTCCACCACGACCCCCACCGCTCAGATGAGGCCGTTGACCGCATCGTGGCCGAGCAGCGGGCCCTGGCCGCCCCGGGCCTTGTCATCGGCGCCGCCCACGAGGGCATGGTGCTGACGAAGCGGGGCGGGCGATGAAGCTCCAGTTCTGGGGCGTGCGGGGCTACGTGCCGACGCCCGGGGCCGCGTATCTGCGCTACGGCGGCAACACCTGCTGCGTGGCGCTCTATGGGGCCGGCGGCGAGCTGCTCGTGCTCGACACCGGCACTGGCTTCTGTCAGCTCGGCGACCAGCTGATGCGGGGCGAGTTTCGCCACGGGCGCGGCGAGCTGACCATGCTGATCACCCACACCTACTGGGACCACATCCTCGGCCTGCCCTTCCCCGGGGTGGTCCACATCCCCGGCAACAGGCTGAACATCTACGGCCCCGACAGCACCCGTGGCTCGGTCGAGATGGTCTACGAAGGCATGCTCTCGCCGGTCTACTCGCCGGTCTACGGCCTGGCCCACATCGGCGCGACCCACAACTTTCAGCCGATCTCGACCGACCCCCTCCGGATCGGCGGGCTGACGGTGCGGGCTCTGCCCCTCTCGCGGCGCAAGCACTCGCCGATCTGGGCCTACAGGGTCGAGGAGGGCGACCGCGCCCTCGTCTACATCACCGATGTGCGCTACATTGACGACCAGATCTGGGCCACGGCGGTGAGCTTCGCCCGCGGCGCCGAGGTGCTGATCCACAGCGCGCCCTACACCCGCGAGGAGCACGTCGAGGACTACGGGCACAGCCGGGTCGAGGACGCGATCGAGCTGGCCCTCGAGGCCGGCGTCGGGCGGCTCTTCCTCTACCACCACGCGCCCACCCGCACCGACGAGCAGCTCGACCAGCTGGTGGCGCGCTACGTGGGCGAGCTGGCCGCCGCCGGGGCGGGCCTGTTGCTCGACGCGGCGCGCGAGGGGCTCAACCTCGACGTCTAGGGCTTCGGGCTCTTGCGCTCGCGCAAAAAGCGCGAAATATCCTTGCCGAACTTGCGCTGCTCCTGGCGGCGCTGCAGGGCCACGGGGCTGATCGGGCGCCGGTCGCGCTCCTCGCGCTCGCGCTCCTCGCGGGCCGCGCGCTCGTGGCGCTCCTCCAGCTCGTCGGCCAGGTCGTCGATCTGGTCCAGGTCGCGCAGATTGATGCGAAGCCGGGGCATGGCTAGCTGTCTCCTGTGCGCAGGCGCACGTAGCTGTCGTAGCGCTCGAAGCTGACCTCGCCCCGCTCGACCGCGGCGCGCACGGCGCAGTCGGGCTCGTGGACGTGGGTGCAGCCGGCGAAGTAGCAGTCGTCGAGGAAGGGCCTGAGCTCGCGGAAGCACCAGGCCAGCTCGTCGTCCGGCACCTGCCAGAGGCCGATCTCCCTGATGCCCGGCGTGTCGGCCACGTAGCCGCCTTGCACCGGGATCAGCTCGGCCACGGTGGTGGTGTGCCGGCCCTTGCCCAGGGCCGCGCTGACGCTGCCGGTGGCCAGGTTCAGGCCGGGGTCAATCGCGTTGAGCAGGCTCGACTTGCCCACGCCCGACTTGCCGGTGACCACGCTGATGCGGCCCGCCAGCCGCTCGCGCACGGCGTCGAGGCCCAGGCCGGTCTTGTTCGAGACGTAGAGGACGGGGTAGCCGATCCGCTCGTAGGGGGCGAAGAGGGCGCGGGCCCGCGCCTCGCCGACCAGGTCAACCTTGGTGGCCACGACCACGGCCTCGAGCTCGCTGTGCTCGCAGATCACCAGGTAGCGGTCGAGCATGCGCGGGCTCAGGTCGGGCTGGGCGCACGAGAAGGTGAGCAGCACCTGGTCGAGGTTGGCGACCAGCACGTCCTCTTTGTAGGCGCCGCGGGCGCCGGCGGCCCGGCGGGCCAGCTTGCTGCGGCGCGGCAGCACGGCCTCGACCGCGCCCTCGGCGGGGCCGACCAGGCTGATCTCGACCTCGTCGCCGATCACGGCGATGTCGGTGCCGAGCCGCTCGCGCTTGAGCTTGCCGCGCAGCCGGCACTCGACCAGCCCGGCCTCGGTCTGGACCCAGAAGAAGCCGCTTTGGGCGCGCAAGACGGTGCCCGTCGCGCGGTCGGGGCGGCTTCTTCTGTCCTCGGCGTCCACGGTGGCCTCAGCGCTTCGGGTGCTCATAGACGCGCAGCTCCAGGTTGCCGATGCCGAGCACGTCGAAGGTGAAGTCGAGGATGCGGTCGAGGATATTTGATTGTGCCTGCTCCTCCGGGAGGTCAATCCTCGCCTGCCGACCCGGCGCCTCGTGGCCCTCGGGCGGGTAGTGGTGCAGGGAGCCGTCGCGCTCTAAGATAATCACTGTGGGCCTCCCCTTGCGGGTGCTGATGGCTGCGTCCGGCGTGCGCGTGGTTCCAGCTGCTTGATCGATCAGGATCATCACGATGGTCCTTGCAAGTCTCGGCTGTTCCAGGGTCTCGCGTACGGTGCCGACGCGGCCTCCGCGGGGGAAGCCAGAGGGCCGTGGGCGCTCGGCGCCACGGCCCTCCTAAATGGAAGAGGCTGTGGGCGCTTCGTCAGCCGCCCACAGCCTCTTGCTCGCGTAGTGTGGAGCGGCTAGCTCCGGAGCAGTCGGAACGTGGGCAGGGCTGTAGCCCTGGCGGAGGCGCGGGCGATGAACAGTGCCCGGGCCTCGAGGCCCGCGTCGGCCTGGCCGACGGTCATGTTGTTGACGGCGTTGGTCATCTTCCCTCGCGCTCCTTTCGTTCCGCTATAGTGCGTACTCGTTGCTGCGGCAAGAATAGCATAGCCACTCACCCCTGTCAATGGCTCTGGCCTCAGTCTTTTGGCCGAACCGCCAACGCTTCGCTAGCGCGGATCTAACACGCTTCTAACACCGCTGCGCTAGATTCGCGGCTAGATTCTGAGTAGCGGAGACGGCCCGCCGGGCCGTCTTTACCAGGGGACCCGATCCTACGGAGTCAGAGGCGGTCCGGCGGGCCGTCTCGACAAGTGGCACGAGGAGCCTGAGCAATGACGACGGAGCCGACCACGGACCAGGGGCCCGAGGCCCACGTCTTCAAGGCCGAGGTGCAGCAGGTGCTGCAGATCCTGGCCCACTCGCTCTACACCGACCGCGAGATCTTCCTGCGCGAGCTGATCTCGAACGCCTCCGACGCCCTGAACCGCATCCAGTTCGAGATGCTCACCAACAGCGATGTGCGCGACCCCGAGGCCGAGCTGGCGGTCTGGGTCGAGGGCGACAGCGAGGCCCGCACGCTCACCATCAGGGACACGGGCATCGGCATGACCGTCGAGGAGATGGTCGAGCACCTTGGCACGATCGCCCAGTCGAGCGCCCGCGCCTTCGTGCAGCAGACCAAGGAGGGCAACCGGGCCACGGCCAGCGAGATCATCGGCCAGTTCGGCGTGGGCTTCTACTCGGTCTTCATGGTGGCAGACAGGGTCACGGTGGTCTCGCAGTCGTACCGGCCCGACGCCCCGGCGGCGATCTGGGAGAGTACGGGCGGCGACAGCTACACGCTCGGCCCGGCGGAGCGCGAGGGCCGCGGCACGACGATCACGCTGCACCTGAAGGAGGACGCGGCCGACTTCGCCAGCAGCTGGCGCATCGAGCAGACGATCAAGAAGCACTCCGACTTCGTCGCCTTCCCGATCTACAGCGGCGAGAAGCAGGTCAACCAGCGCAGGGCCCTCTGGCGGCGCCCGCCCCGCGAGGTCGAGGCCGATGAGTACAAGAGCCTCTACCGGCAGATGACCTTCGACACGGACGACCCGCTGCTGCACCTGCACCTCTCGACCGACGCGCCGGTGGACCTCCATGCGGTGCTGTTCGTGCCGGCGAAGCGCGAGCGCGGCCTGATCGAGCGGCGCGTCGAGGGCCGGGTCAAGCTCTACTCGCGCAAGGTGCTGATCCTCGACGAGGCCAAGGAGCTGCTGCCGGCCTACTTCCGCTTCGTCGAGGGCGTGGTGGACAGCGAGGACCTGCCGCTCAACGTCTCGCGCGAGAGCGTGCAGAGCTCGCCCGTGATGCAGCGGATCAGGAAGACCCTGACCGGCCGCCTGCACCGCGAGCTGAACGAGCTGGCCGAGACCAGGCCCGAGCAGTTCGCCGCCTTCTGGAAGGAGTTCGGCGTCTTCATCAAGGAGGGCGTGGCCACCGACTACGAGGGCCGCGCCGACCTGCTCAAGCTGCTGCGCTTCCAGACCACGCGGGGCGGCGACGAGCTGGTGACCCTGGGCCAGTACAAGAGCCGCATCGTGGACGGCCAGAAGGAGATCTACTACGTCCTGGCGGCCAGCCCCGAGGCGGCCCGCAGCAGCCCCCACCTCGACCCCTTCACCGCCCGCGGGATCGAGGTGCTGCTGCTGACCGACCTGATGGACGGCTTCATGCTCTCGGGCCTGCGCGAGTACGAGGGCCTTAAGCTGCGCAACGTAGACGAGGCCGACCTGGAGCTGCCCGGCGAGGCCGAGGCCGCCGCGCCCCAGGTGAGCGACGAGCAGCTCGCGCGGCTGGCCGAGCGGGCGAAGGCGGTGCTGGGCGAGCGGGTCAAGGAGGTGCGGGCCTCCAAGGTGCTGCGCGAGAGCCCGGCGCGCCTGGTGAGCGACGACGACGCGATGGGGCGCGAGATGCAGCGCATCCAGCAGCTGCTGGGGCGCGAGAGCGAGCAGGGCCCGCGGATCATGGAGCTGAACCCGGCCCACGGGCTGGTGGCGGCCCTGGCCCGGCGCGTCGAGGCGGGCGAGGACGACCCGGTGGTGACGGCGGCCGTCGAGCAGCTCTACGACAACGCCCTGCTGATCGAGGGGCTGCACCAGAACCCCGCGGCCATGGTGCCGCGCATCCTGGCGCTGATCGAGGCGGCGGCGCGCGCGCAGTAAAAGTGGAATGGCCGCCCCGGGGCCGGGCGCCCACGCCGGGGCGCCCGTACCTGCCTCAAGCGGGTGTCTGGGCGCCCCGGCGAGCCAGCTCTGCTGTGTGGGGCGGCCGCCCTGGGGCCGGGCACCCACGCCGGGGCGCCCGTACCTGCCTCGAGCGAGTGTCTGGGCGCCCCCTAAGACCTCCGCCCGGTCTGCTCGCTGTAGGTGCTCTCGAAGATCTTGTCGGCGTTGCCGGCCTCGAAGCCCTCGCGGCGGTGCTCGCGGCTGAGCTGGCCGGCGGGCAGGTGGGCGAACTGGTCGAGGGGGCGGCGCTCGGCGAACTCGACGTAGGAGCCGGCGATCATGTGGGTCTCGCCGCCCGCGAACTCGGCCTCGATCAGCTCGGCCACGGTGCTGCTCTGGAGCAGCTTGCCGTCTGGGCTGGTCTTGACCTTGCCGCCGGCGTCGTTGAGCCGGAAGCCGCGGGCCTCGAGGAAGGCGTTGAAGGCGGGGATGGTGTTGTAGCCCGCGGGCAGGTTGTGGATGGTGACGGTGAAGTGGTTGAGGTAGTAGCGGTTGTAGATCACCCAGGCCGCGTACTCGCTCTCCTCGGCCAGGCGGCTGTAGTCGCCCCAGGTGGGCAGGCGCCAGAGGGCTCGGTGGAGGAAATCGTCAACCTCCGCCGCGTCGTCGAGGTCGAGGGCCTCCACCGGGTCGCGGGGCACCTCGTCGGTGTAGCTGGCGATGATAGACTGGGCCTCGGCGGACAGGTCGCCCACGCGCAGCTCCGAGATGAAGATGCGCGGCAGGTCGGGGCGGGGCGGGCTGTACCAGAAGGCGTCGAGCTGCTTGGCGGGGAAGCGGTAGGCGTCCCGGCGCCGGTAGCCGTAGTGGAGGAAGATGCGCTCGAGCGAGGCGATGCCGAGCTGGGGCACGCCCATGGTGCGGAAGGCGATGTGGTCGTTCTCGATCTGCTCGGGGCCGGCGACCAGACCCTCGGCGGCCATGGCCGCGACGATGTTGGCCACGTCGGGCACGCGCGCCTGGTAGCGGCGCATCAGGCCGGCGAGGACCTGCTCGAGGGTGGCGAGGCGGTTTTCGGTAGACATAAAACTCTGGACTCCTCTGCGCGGTGCGGGGCCGCCCGGCGGGCGGCGCAGGCGAATCTAGCACAGCTCCGGCGGGCGCACAAGCCCTGCTGACAACGATCGCGAGTCGTGGTACAATCTCTCGCGGCGTGCACCCCGTGCACGCCAATCCTTTAGCCCGCGGCGTTAGCACTCTCGATGGGCGAGTGCTAAGGCGCGGTGGCAGGAGCGGCAGAACGCGGCGGGCGCGGCGGTCGCGGCGGTCGCGGACCTAGTAGGACGCACGGCCATGGCGGCGAGTCTCACAGAGCGGCGGCAGATCATCCTCAAGCTGGTGGTCCAGGAGTTCGTCGAAACAGCCACGCCCGTGGCCTCTGAGGCCCTTGTGCGCAAGTACCGGCTGAACGTCTCGTCGGCCACGGTGCGCAACGAGCTGGCCGCCCTGGAGGAGCTGGGCTACCTGACCCACCTGCACACCTCCGCGGGGCGGGTTCCGACGGACGCGGGCTACCGCTTCTTCGTGGAGAACCTGATGGAGCGGACGACGCTCTCGCTGCCCGAGCAGCGCATGATCCGCCACCAGTTCTACCAGGTGCGGGGCGAGCTCGACCAGTGGGTGCAGCTGGCGGGCGCGGTGCTGGCGCGCACGGCCCAGAACGCCTCGCTGGTGACCCCGCCGCGCACCGCCGAGCGGCTGCGCTTCCGCCACGTCGAGCTGATCTCGATCCACGAGACCATGGCCCTGGCGGTGATCGTCTTCCACGGCGGCATCGTCAAGCAGCAGACCTTCTCGCTCGAGACGGCGCGCACCCCCGACGATCTGCGCCGCTGCGCCGCCCGCCTGAGCGACGCCCTGGCCGACCTGACCCTGAGCGGCCTGGACGAGCTGCTGGCCCGCGAGGCCCAGCGCCCCGCGCCGACCCTGAGCGACTTCGAGCGCTCGCTGCTCGACCTGATCGCCAGGGCCATGCAGCTGTTCGAGGAGCAGGCCCAGGAGCAGATCTACAGCGATGGTCTGATCGAGATGCTGAGCCAGCCCGAGTTCATCCCGGCCCTGGCCCGCGAGGACGCCGAGCGCGCCGTCGAGCGTATGCGCCGGGCCCTGGAGATCCTGAAGAGCGGGCGCGGCCTGGGCCAGCTCATCCCGCAGGCCCTGGCCTCGGACGGGGTGCAGGTGATCATCGGCGGCGAGAACAGCGCCGACGAGATGCGCGAGTACAGCGTGGTCCTGGCCCGCTACGGGGTGGACCGGGCCGTGGCCGGGGTGCTGGGGATCATCGGGCCGACGCGCATGGCCTACCCCCGCTCGATCTCGACCGTGCGCTACATCTCATCGCTGATGAGCAACCTGCTGGCCGAGCTCTACCAGGCCGAGGGCCGCCCACCAGACGGCACGGACCCCGCGCCCGAGGCGCGGGCCGACGATCCAGGCACATAGAGGAGACCTATGAGCGACGAGCAGAAGACGATTGACCAGACGCCCGAGAGCGCCGAGACGCCCGAGGGCGCCGAGACGCCCCGGGCGCCCGCAGGCGACGCCACGGCCGACCTGCAGGCCCGCCTGGCGAAGGCCGAGGCCGAGGCCGCCGAGCATAAGGACCAGTGGCTGCGGGCAGCCGCCGACTATAAGAACTTCAAGCGCCGCGCCGAGATCGAGCGCTCCGAGCTGATCCGCAGCGCCAGCTCGGCCCTGGTGCTGAAGCTGCTCCCCGTGATGGACGACTTCGAGCGCGCCATCGCCAACATCCCCGAGGAGGTCGCCGCGACCCCCTGGTGGGGCGGCACCCAGCTGATCGCCCAGAAGCTGCGCACCGTTCTGGAGAGCGAGGGCGTCAAAGAGATCGAGGCCGTCGGCCACGACTTCGACCCGACCCAGCACGAGGCCGTGCTCTACGAGGAGGCCGAGGGCCAGGACGGCAAGGTGGTCGCCGAGCTGCAGAAGGGCTACAAGCTGGGCGACCGCGTGCTGCGCCCCAGCATGGTCAAGGTCGGCCGCGGGTAGCGCGCCTAGCGGCGCTTTCTGAGGAGTGCTCAATCTATGCCCAAGGTAATTGGGATTGACCTGGGGACCACTAACTCGGTGATCGCCGTCGTCGAGGGCGGCGAGCCGGTGGTGATCCCCAACGCCGAGGGCGCCCGCCTGACCCCCTCGGTGGTGGCCATGAACAAGGCCGGCGAGCGCATGGTCGGCCAGGTGGCGCGCCGCCAGGCCGTCACCAACCCCGAAAATACGATCTTCTCGGCCAAGCGCTTCATCGGGCGCAAGTTCAGCGAGCCCGTCGTCCAGAAGGACGTCAGCCTGGTGCCCTACAAGCTCAGCGGGGCGCCCAACGGCGACGTGCGCGTGGCCATGGGCGGCAAGGACTACGCCCCCCCCGAGGTCTCGGCCATGGTGCTGCAGAAGCTCAAGGCCGACGCCGAGGCCTACCTGGGCGA
>DAOLDO010000070.1:0-3404 GCA_035327325.1 Chloroflexaceae bacterium
CCCCCCGCGGGGGGGCAGACCCCCCAGGCCGGCCGGCCCCGCCGCGATGCGCATCGCCGGGCCGAAGCCGCCGGCAGGGCCCCCCGGCGGCCCCGCCGTGATCGGCGTCACCGGCCCGCCGTTCAGAGCGATCACCCGCGATGACCAGATCGCCCCGGCCAGCGCGATGCCCGCCGTCTGCCCCAGGGTCCGCATCACCGCCAGCAGGCCGCTGGCCACGCCAAGGGCCTCAGGCGGCGCGTTGCCGAGCACCGTGCTGTTGTTCGGGCTCTGGAACAGGCCCACCCCGGCGCCCAGCAGCAGCAGGAAGGCCACCATCTGGGCCGGCGGCGTTGTCGCCTGGGTCAGGCTCAGCCCCGCCAGGGCCACGGCCGCGATGCTCAGCCCCCCGACCGTCAGCGCCCGCGGCCCGATCCGGTCCGAGAGCCGCCCGCTGATCGGCGAGGTGAGCGAGAGGGCCACCGGCAGCGCCATGAGCATCAGGCCCGTGGTCTGCAGGTCGAACCTGTAGACGAATTGGAAGAACAGCGGCGTGAGCAGCAGGTTGAAGGGCAGGCCCAGGAAGAGCACGAAGCCGGCCAGCAGGTTGAGCGAGAAGGCGGCGTTGCGGAAGATGCGCAGGTTGATCATCGGGCTGTGGAAGCGCAACTCCCACGCCACGAAGCCGGCGCCCGCCACGACGAACAGGGCCCCCAGGCCCACGATGCGCGGGTCGCCCCAGCCCCACAGCGGCCCCTCCGTCAGCGCGAGCAGCAGCCCGAACAGCGAGGCCATCAGCAGCAGCGCTCCCGCGAAGTCGAAGCTCTGCCCGCCCGCCCCCGGCCTGTCGGGCGCGATGCTCCGCATGGTTAGCCACGTCCCCGCGATGCCCACCGGAATATTGACATAAAAAATGGACTGCCAGCCCACCGTGTTGAGCAGCAGGCCGCCGAGGGCCGGCCCGATCAAGATCCCCACGGCCACAAACGAGCCGATCGCGCCAAGGGCCAGCCCGCGCTCGTGGGGCGGGAAGGCCGTCACAAGGAGCGCCGGCCCGACCGACTGGATCATGGCCGCGCCGACGGCCTGCACCACCCTGAAGCCGATCAGCGCCCCGATGCCCGGCGCCAGCCCGCATAGCGCCGAGGCCACGGTGAAGATCACGAAGCCCGCCGCGTACACCCGCCGCTTGCCGTACAGGTCGCCCAGCCGCCCCATCAGTAGCAGCAGGCAGGTCAGCGTCAGCAGGTAGGCCAGCACCACCCACTCGACCACGTTCAGATTGCTCTCGAAGGCCGCCACAAAGGTGCCGAGCGCGATATTGACGATCGAGCCGTCAATGGTCGAGAGCAGCACCCCGCTGCCCACGGCCGCCAGGGCCCACCACTTCCGCGCGTATGCAGGCTGCGTCACACAGGCTCCTTGCCCGTCTCGTCCCCATCCCGGTGTATTGTACACCCGGAAACGCCGCGCGCCCCCTGGTGAACCAGGGGGCGCGTGTCCGCAAGACCGACGAAGAGAGTTACGGGGTGTTCAGGCCGCTGTTGATCTCCGAGAAGACCTGCGAGACCCGCCCGCCGAGCACCGTCAGGATGCCGATAACAACAATAGCGATCAGGACGAGGATGAGCGCGTACTCGACGAGACCCTGGCCCTCTTCCTTGGCGAAGAAACTGCGAAGCATCGGTCTTCCTCCCTCAGGCTAAGTGCTGATTGAAACTTGGACGTGCCGTCTGGGTCGAGCAAGGGCTACGGGTTGAGGCCGCTGTTGATCTCCGAGAAGACCTCCGAGACCCGGCCGCCGAGCAGCGTCAGGATGCCGATAACAACAATGGCGATGAGCACCAGGATGAGCGCGTACTCGACGAGACCCTGGCCCTCCTCCTTGGCGAAGAAGCTACGAAGCATGTGTGTTTCACCTCCCTTCTCTGCTGGACGTGGTTGCGTAGGTGGTGCCTACGCTCAGCAGTATAGGATTGTGGCAGCCATCCGACAATAGTCTGATAGTCCTGAGATATTGGGAGTACTAGTCATAGTACCTCTGGTAGTTGGCGCTTGTGAAAGGGCGCTCGGGAAACATGTCTACTACACACAATCGTATGGCCGGGCGCGCTTTGGGGCGCGCCCGCGTGCCGCCACGAGCCCTTCCCGGTGGCGCGCCTCGTCGCTTCAGCCGGGCCTACGGCAGGGGGATGGTGGCGGCCACCCGCGTGCCGCGGCCAATCGCGCTCTCGATGCCGAACTCGCCACGCAGCAGCACCTCGATCTGCTGGCGCATGCTGGCGAGGCCCATGTTGCGGCGGGCGCTGGCGTTGGCCAGGGTCTCGCTTACGTGGAAGCCGCTCCCGTCGTCCTCGATCAGGATCTGGAGCGTGTGGCTCGCCCCGTCGAGCAGCACGCGCACCTGGTTGGCGCCGGCGTGCTTGACGACATTGTTCAGGGCCTCCTGGATGAAGCGGAAGATCGTCACCTCGTAGTGGCTGGGCAGCCGCTGCTCCATGTTCTGGATCATCAGGTTGATCTCGAGCCCGCTCTTCTCGCCGTACTGCGTCGCGTAGCGGCGCAGCGTCGGCACCAGCCCGAGGTCGTCCAGGGTCATCGGGCGCAGGTCGAAGATGAACTTGCGCGTGTCCTGGAGCGTGCTGTTGATCGCCGTCTTCAGGCTGTTCAGCTCGGCGCGGGCCTGCTCGAGGTCGTGGTCAATCAGGCGCTGGCAGATCTCGGCCCGCAGCACCAGGTTGCTCATCGCCTGGGCCGGGCCGTCATGCATCTGCAGCGAGATACGCAGGCGCTCGCTCTCCTGCGACTGGATGATGTTGGCCACCAGGGTCTCGGTGTCCACGCCATTGCCGGCGGCCTGGGGCCTGCCGCCCCCCGCGCTCAGGGCCTCGGCCAGGTCGCCCAGGATGGCCACCATCGTCGAGAGCTGGCTCTGGCGGGCCCGCAGCGCGTCGCGCCGGCCCTGGATCTGCTCGAGCTGGCCGCGCATCGTCTGGAGGCGCATCTGCACCTCCTGGGCCGTGCCGTAGAAGTTCTTGATCTCGTCCTTGCTGTAGCGCTCGAGGTTGACCTCGAGGTCGCGCACCCGGTTCGACACCGTCAGCTCGCGCTGCGAGAGCTTCTCGACCTCGACGGTGCTCTGGCGCACCAGAACCTCCACCTCCTGAGCCTCGCGCCTGGTGCGCTCCAGCTCGTCGCGGTACATGCTGAGGGCCTCTTCGAGCTTCTGCTGAATATCGTCGGCAGCCACGAGCGACTCCTTGGTGGGCGGCGGGCGCTGGGGGAATTATAGCAGACAGTACGGGCGATCCGACGTGGACGCCCGGTGGCGGTCGGCTGGGCCGCCGCCTGAATGGTGGGACCGGGGCCTGCCCGTGGACGCCCGGTGGCGGCGGTCGGGGCGGCCGCCTGAATGGTGAGGCCGG
>DAOLDO010000070.1:3504-13369 GCA_035327325.1 Chloroflexaceae bacterium
AATGGTGAGGCCGGGGCCCGCCCCCCGTGGCTGCCCGGTGGCGATGGCCGGGGCGCCCCCCCCTGGTCGCCCGGTGCCGATCGTAGGGGCGACCCCCCGTGGTCGCCCGCTCAGATCAGACCGAGGCGCAGCTTCCAGACGTTGACCAGAGCCTCGACCACGATCCGGCGCGACATCTTCGAGCGGCCGACGCGGCGGTCGGGGAAGATGATCGGCACCTCCGCGATCGTGAAGCCGGCCCGCAGGGTGCGGTAGGCCAGCTCGATCTGGAAGGCGTAGCCATTCGAGCGGACCCCGCCGAGGTCGAGGGTCTCGAGCACGCGGCGCCTGTAGCAGCGGAAGCCGCCCGTGGCGTCGGCGACGGGCAGGCCCAGGATGAGCCCCGCGTAGAGGTTGCCGCCGCGGCTGATCAGGCGGCGCCCCAGTCCCCAGTCGGTCGTCCCGCCGCCCGGCACGTAGCGCGAGCCGAGGGCCAGGTCGGCGCCCGCCTCGGCGGCGCCCAGCAGCGCGGGCAGGTAGCGCGGGTCGTGCGAGAAGTCGGCGTCCATCTCGAAGATGAACTCGGCCCCATCCTCCAGCGCCCGCCGGAAGCCCGCCAGGTAGGCGGTGCCGAGGCCGAGCTTGGCGGGGCGCCGGTGCAGGCCCACCCTGGGATCGCCGGCGGCGAGCCGCGCCACCAGGTCGCCCGTGCCGTCGGGCGAGCCGTCGTCAACCACCAGCACGCGGAAGCGCGGGTGCTCGAGGATGCGCGGGATCAGCTGGCCGATGTTTTCGGCCTCGTTGTAGGTCGGCACGATCACGGTGCAGTCTGCCACGGCGAGACGGGGCCGTGCGTCGCTCGGTGGTGCGTTGGTGGTGTGCGCGATCATGCTCCTCCCTCCGTGCCGGGCGGCACCCCGTTACAGCCTGATGCTATTATAGCCAGCGTGTGAACCAGCGCTTAGTAGGCGAATGGTCCCGTCTCTCTACTAGCCCCGAGTCTATGCCGATGGTCAGCGACGAGCCCGTGACCGAGCCCGCGCGCCGCGGGGCCGCGGCCCGCGCCCTGCCGCGCCTGCGCCTCGACCACCTGTGGGCGATCTTCGCCCTGGGCCTGGTGGCGGCCTTCATCAGCCTGGTGCCCACGGCGCCCCACGACTTCTGGTGGCACCTGAAGGCCGGCGAGCTGATCGCCGCCGGGGCCCTGCCGGCCACCAATATGTTCGCCTGGGCCGTGCCCGCCGAGGCGCCCTACATCTACCAGAGCTGGCTCGGCGAGTGGCTGTTCTACCAGCTCTACAGCCTCGGCGGCCTGCCCCTGGCGATCTTCGCGCGCAACCTGCTCGGCGCCGCGGCCTACGCCCTGGTGGCGTGGGAGGCCCGCGCCCGCGGCGGATCGTGGCGCCTGGCCGCCCTCGCCGCCCTGCTCGCCGCCGCCATGGCCCTCAACAACTTCACCGCCCGCACCCAGATCTGGTCGTGGCTGCCCTTCATGGCCACCATGATCCTGCTCGGGCGCTACGTCGAGGGGCGGCTGCCCCGCCGCTGGCTCGCCGCCCTGCCCGCGATCATGCTCTTCTGGGTCAACGCCCACGGCGGCTTCGTGATGGGCCTGCTCGTGGCCGGCGCCTTCGCCGTCGGCGAGACGCTGCGTCGCCTCCTGCGCCAGCCCGGGGCGCTCTACTGGGACCAGCTGCGCCCGCTCTACCTGGCCGCCGCCGCGATGGCCGCCGCCACCCTGGCCAACCCCCTCGGGCCCGGCATCGTCGGCTACGTGCTCGACCTGCTGGGCGACGCGCCGAGCCAGCAGCTGGTGCGCGAGTGGCAGTCGCCGACGCCGCGCAACCTGGCGGGCGCGGCCTTCTACCTGGGCGTGCTGGCCCTGATCGCCGCCTTCGCCTTCGCCAGGCGCCGCCCGAGCATCACCGACGTGCTGCTGGTCTGCGGGCTGGCCTGGCAGGCGTTCATCGGCGTGCGCTACGTGGTCTGGTTCGGCATGGTCGCCATGCCGATCGTCGCCCAGTCTCTCGCCCGCCCCCGGTCCGCGCCCGGCGCCGCGGCCCCGCCCTCGCGCCGCGAGCGCGGCGGGGGCACCGTCGCCAACCTGCTCGTCGCCGCGCTGCTCGCGCTGCTCGTGCTGGCCGTGCAGCCCTGGACGAAGCACCTGCTCGGGCTGCCGGCGCCCTACCAGGCCCTCTTCGCCGAGGTGCCCGGCGCGCCGCAGCTCTTCAGCGCCGAGACGCCCGTGGCCGCCGTCGCGCACCTGCTGGCCGAGCCCTGCGCCGGCCCGATCTTCAACGAGATGGGCTACGGCTCGTACATGGCCTGGGCCCTCTACCCCGCGGCGCGGCACTACATTGACCCGCGGGTGGAGTTGTTCGACCTGGCGATCTGGGAGCGCTACGTCGAGGTCAGCGCGGGCCGGGGCGTGGCGGCCTTCCTCGACGAGCGGGGGGTCGCCTGCGTCGTGCTCGACACCCGGACCCAGGCGGGGCTGGCCGAGGCCATGCCCGCCGTGCCGGGCTGGCGGCGGACCCTGGCCGAGGGGCGCAGCGAGGTCTGGCGGAGGGGCGGGCCGTGAGGGCGGCGGCGCGGCGGCGGGCCCGCGGCGCGGCGGCCGGGCTGACCCTCGACCAGGTCTGGCTGTTCGCGGGCGTGGCCTTCTTCGCCCTGCGCGCCTTGCTGACGCCGATCATGCCCCACGACTTCTGGTGGCACCTGGCCACAGGCCGCGCGATCGTCGCCACCGGCCAGATCCCCGAGGCCGACGGCTTCTCCTACACGCGGGCGGGCGAGCCCTTCTACAACCAGAGCTGGCTGGCCCAGGTGGGCATGTACGGCCTCCACGAGCTGGGCGGCCCGGCGCTGCTGCTGCTGGCGCAGGCTCTGGTAGTGGGCGGGGCCTACGGGCTGCTGCTGCTGCTGGCGATCCGGCGCAGCGGGCGCGCGCGCCTGAGCGTCGGCGTGCTGCTGCTCGGCACGCTGCCCGCCTCGTTCGACAACTGGCTGGTGCGGCCCCAGACCTACGCCCTCCCTCTCTTCATCGCCTCGCTCTACGTGCTCACGGCCTGGCGCGACCCGCGCGGACCCCGCGCCGAGGGCGGGCGGGTGCGAGCCTTCTGGCCGCCCCTGCTGCTGCTGCCGGCGCTCGGCGCCCTGTGGGTCAACCTGCACGGCTCGTTCGTGCTCGGCGGGGCCCTGATCGGTCTGACCTTCATCGGCGAGGCCCTGCGGCGCTGGCTCGCTGCCAGGGCCGAGGAGCGCTCGTGGGCGACCAGGCCCGTCGGCGCCGCCGAGGATGTGCTGGCCCGCCCGCCGCGCCCCGTGGAGCCGCCCCTCTGGCAGCTGGCCCTGGCCGGCGCCCTGACCGGGCTGGCCTGGCTGATCAACCCCGGCGGGCTGCGGGTGCTCGGCTACGTGCGCGACCTGCTCGGCAGCTCGCAGGTGACGCAGCTGGTGACCGAGTGGGCCCCGCCGACGATCCGCGAGCCGAACGGGGCGATCTTCTACCTCTTCGTGATCGCTGGCATCGTCATCCTGGCCTACGCCCGGCGCCCGCCCGACCCTGTGGACATGCTGCTCGCCGGGGCCTTCCTGTGGCTGGCCCTGGGCGCGGGGCGCAACAACATCTGGTTCGTCGCCGTCGCCACGCCGCTGCTCGCGCGCCAGCTCGCGGCCTGGCGGCCCGAGGGCGCGGCCACGCGCCCGGCCTACCAGGGGCTGCCGGCCCTCAACGCGGCCCTCGCGGGCACGATCGGGCTGCTGCTGCTCCTGGCCCTGCCCTGGGTCAAGCCCTGGCTCGGCCTGCCCCCCGAGCTCGGCGCCGTCGTCCACCCGACCACCCCAGTGGCGGCGGTGGAGCGCCTGCGGGCCGCCCCCGACCGCCCCGAGCGGCTCTTCCACGAGATGAGCTACGGCAGCTACCTGATCTGGGCCGCGCCCGAGCAGAAGGTCTGGGCGGACCCGCGCATCGAGCTGTACCCGCTCGAGCAGTGGCGCGAGTACCAGCGCCTCGGCTCGGCGCTCGACGTCGAGCCGCTGCTGGCGCAGTACCGCGTGGACGGGCTGCTGCTCAGCAACGCGAACCAGGCCGGCCTGGTGGAGTGGGCGCGGGCGCGCCCAGCCGAGTGGGAGCTGCGCTACGGCGACGAGCAGGCGTCCTACTTCGTGCGGCGCTAGGGCGCGCCTGGGGGCGCGGCGAGCAGGGGGCGCCCTGCCACCCCTGTTGTTCCAAGAGGGGCCGCCGGCCCCTCTCGGGCACTCCCCGCGCGGGGGCGCCGCTTCCTCGACCCCCGAGGGGCGCCAGCTCTACCCTGCCGGACGGCTCTCTGCCCGGCAAAGAGCCCGAAGGCGCCGGCGCATGGGCCGATCCTTGAGGTACGGGCGCCCCAATGTGGGCGCCCCAACCGCCAACCAACATGCCGGATGGGCCTATCCAGCGCCGCCCGCGCCGAGAGATCGCGAAAGGGCCGGCGGCGGCCCTCCCACAAAGCATGGGGTTGGCAGGGGCGCCCCTTGCTCGCCGCGCTACCGCGTGTGCCCCAGGGCCACCCACTCGCCCTCGACGTGGCGCTCGAGGGGGCGCAGGCCCGCCGCCTCGAAGGCGGCCACCACCTCGGCCTCGCGGCTGTCTATGATGCCCGAGCTGACCAGGGTGCCCCCGGGCGCGAGGGCGGCGGCCAGGTCGGCGGCCAGGATGACCAGGACGCGGGCGATCAGGTTGGCGGCGATCAGCTCGAACGGCTCGGCGTGCGGCTGCGCCGAGGGCGGCTCGGCCTGGCTGTCGCCCGGCGCCTGCGCTCGGCCGTCCGCCTCCCCGAAGTTGCCGCTGAGCCAGTGGCCCATGCCCGCGCCCGCCCCGAGACTGCCCTCGGCGACCCGCACGACGCCGGCGACGCCGTTGTGGGCCACGTTCTCGGCGGCCACGCGCACCGCCACCGGGTCGTTGTCGAGGGCGAGCACGGGGCCTGCGCCGAGCTTCGCGGCGGCGATGGCGAGGATGCCCGAGCCCGTGCCCAGGTCGAGGGTGCGCCGGCCAGGCCGCGCGTGGGCCTCGATCAGGCGCAGGCAGAGCTGCGTCGTCGGGTGCAGCCCCGTCCCGAAGGCCATGCCCGGGTCGAGCCTGAGCACCACCTCGCCTGGCTGTTCCTCGTAGCCGAGCCAGGACGGCACGACCACGGTGCGCTCGCCGACGCGCAGGATGCTGTAGTGCTGCTTCCAGGCGTTGGCCCAGTCCTCCTCCTCGACCGTGCGCACCTGCAGCGGGCCGACGGGCCGCATCTGGCCGAGGTGCCAGAGGGCCTGCTCGACGCGCCGGCGGGTGTCCTCGGCCCGCTCGTCGAGGGGGAGGTAGGTGCGCAGCAGGGCGGGGCGGGCCGGGTCGTAGCTGAACTCCGGCCCCTCGTCGCCGGGCGTCCACGCCGGCTCGACCACCACCCCGCCGCCGTAGCCGTACTGGGCCAGGATCTCGGAGACGGCCTCGACGGCCTCGCTATCCACGCTGACGCTGAGCTCGATCCAGGTCATAGTTTTGGGGGCGTGGGGGAGCCCGGCTCCCCCACGGCTGATGGGGAGGGTACGGGGAAACCGCTCTCCCCGGCTCACAAGCAGGGGGCATGGGGAAACCTGGTTTCCCCGGCCTACACTTTCCAGCGCGTGCCCTGGGGGCCGTCCTCCAGGGTCACGCCGAGGTCGGCCAGGCGCGCGCGGACCATGTCGGCCAGGGCGAACTGCCTCGCCTTGCGCAGCTCGGCGCGGACCTCGATCAGCAGCTCGACGAAGGGGGCGACGTCCTGGCCCTTGCCCCGCCGCGCCGGGTCGAGGCGCAGGCCGAGCACGCCGGCCAGCTCCCGAAAGGTGGCCTGGGCCGCGGCGAAGGGCGCGCCGCCGACGCCGGCATCGCGGGCGCTGTTGACCGCGCGCACCAGCTCGAACAGGGCGGCCAGGGCGCCGGCGGTGTTGAAGTCGCCGTCCATCGCCTGGACGAAGCCCTGGCGGGCCTCCTCCGCGGCACGGGCGAGCGTGTCAGCGGCAGGGCCGGCCTCGTCCGCGCCGGCGGCGGGCTGCAGGGCCGTGAGCAGGCGCTCGAGCTTGCGCGCGTTGTCGGCGGCGATCTCGGCGTTGTAGGTGAGCGGGCTGCGGTAGTAGCTGCCGAGCACGATCAGGCGGAAGACGTCGGCGTCGTACTGCTCGAGGAAGCTGGCCACCGTCACCACGTTGCCGAGGGACTTGGACATCTTCTCGACCTCGCGGGTCTGGGGGTTGACCAGCTGGAGCATGCCGTTGTGGACCCAGTAGCGGGCAAAGGGCTTGCCGGTGAGGCTCTCGCTCTGGGCGATCTCGTTCTCGTGGTGGGGGAAGACCAGGTCGTTGCCGCCGCCGTGGATGTCGATCTGCTCGCCAAGATGCTTCACGCTCATCGCCGAGCACTCGATGTGCCAGCCGGGGCGACCCTCGCCCCAGGGGCTTGGCCAGGCCGGCTCGCCGGGCTTGGCGGCCTTCCAGAGGGCGAAGTCGGCGGGCGACTCCTTGCGCGGGTCCACCTCGAAGCGGGTGCCTGCGAGCATCTCGCCGAGCGAGCGGCCCGAGAGCTTGCCGTAGTCCTCGTCGCTGGCCACGCGGAAGTAGACGTCGCCTTCGGCGGCGTAGGCGTAGCCCCTGTCAATCAGGCCCTGGATGAAGGCGACGATCTCGGGGATGGTCTGGGTCACGCGCGGGTAGGCCGTGGCGGGCTGCACATTCAGGGCGGCCAGCTGGGCGAGGAACTCGTCGGCGAGCTGCGAGGAGAGCTGCAGGGCGTCGCGGCCGATCTGCTCGGCGCGGGCGATCACCTTGTCGTCCACGTCGGTGAAGTTGACGACGTGCCGCACGCTGTAGCCGCGATACTCAAGGTAGCGCCTGATCACATCGAAGACGATCGCCGACATCGCGTGGCCGATGTGGGCGTCGTCGTAGGGGGTGACGCCGCAGACGTACATGCGCACCACGCCCGGCTCGATCGTCTCGAAGGGCTCGGCCCTGCGGGCGAGGGTATTGTAGATTGTGAGGGACATACCGCTCTCCTAAATCCCGGAGCCGAGATTATACTCCTCATCCTGGCGGCCGTTGCGGCGGTCGTCGTCGAGGATGCGCCACAGGCTGGCGGGCAGGGCGTCGTAGGGGAGGTGGTGCTCGGCGTGGTGGGTCTGGGTGACCTCCTCGAGGTCGGCCATGCGGGCCTCGAGCTCGAGGACCTTGGCGCGCAGGCCGCGCAGCATCTCGCCCTCGGGGTCGGGCAGCTCCTCGACGCGGCGCGTCTCGCCGGTGCGCGGGTCGCGCGTGGCGACGACGCGGGCGGGCACGCCGACGGCCGTGGCGTGGGGCGGCACGTCCTTGACGACGACGGCGCCGCCGCCCACGCGGGCGCCCTCGCCGATGGTGATTGCGCCGAGCACGATCGCGCCGACGCCGATCACGGCGTTGTCCTCGAGGGTCGGGTGGCGCTTGCCGGTCTGCTTGCCGGTGCCGCCGAGGGTGACGCCCTGGTAGAGCATGACCCAGTCGCCGATCTCGGTCGTCTCGCCGATCACCACGCCCATGCCGTGGTCAATGAAGAAGCCGCGGCCGATGCGGGCGCCGGGGTGGATCTCGATCCCGGTCACGAAGCGGGCGAGCTGGGAGATCAGGCGGGGGAGGAAGGGCAGGCCGCGCCGCCACAGGGCGTGGGCGAGCCGGTGGAGCAGGATGGCGTGGAGGCCCGGGTAGAGCAGGACCTCGGCCAGGTTGCGGGCGGCGGGGTCGTTGCGGAAAATGGCGCGCACATCGTCGCGCAGGACGCGCAGGGGGTGGGCCATAAAGCACCTCTCGCTGGGATCGCTCGGACGGCGGGCGGAAACGAGCCTAGGGGCGCTGCGGCGCGCAGCGCCCCCGGCTACAGATGCACCCGTGGCGAGAGGCGGGGCCGGGGCCCGCTGTGGCGGGGCGGCCCGCAGGTCTGGGACGTGGGTCAGGCGTCAGAGCTGGCGGCGGGAGCAGGGTCACTCTTCTCGCTCTTCTCGCTCTTCTCGCTCTTCTCGCTCTTCTCGGCGGTGTCGGCCTTCTTGGCGGGCTCGGTGCCGACCTTGCTGCTGCCGGTGCCGCGGCTGTCGTTGATGTACCAGCCGGAGCCCTTGAAGACGACGCCGGCGGGCTGGATCACCCGGCGCACCTTGCCGGCCTGCCCGCAGCGGCAGACGGTCAGCGGCTCGTCCTTGAAGCTCTGGAACTGCTCGAACTGCTTGCCGCAGGCGTCACAGGCGTAGACGTAGGTGGGCATAAGCTTTCGACCTCCGTGCCGTTCTTGTTGGTCCTGGCGGGTCACATCAAGGAGGGCGCCCGCACTGCTGCGGCGGCCCTCCGTTGTGCCCCATCGGGTATGCGCTTGCTACCGCCTATTGTACCTGAAGCGGCCCGCCGGCGCAATTAGACCTTTGTTAGAGGCTTGGGTAAATCCCTCTTCACAGGCCGCGTATAATGGGGCCAGGGCATGACGCAGCGAGACAAAGGACGGTCGGTTATGCAGGAGTATTTTGAGTTTGGCCTCGGGGGGCGGGTGCTCTATAAGGTCGGCCTCGCCCGCGAGCTCGGACAGGTTGTCGCCGACCTGGGCGGCAGGCGCGCCTTTGTCGTGGCCGATAAGGGGGTGGTGGCGGCCGGCCTGCTCGCGCCGGTGGTGGAGGGCCTCGGCCCGGCAGTTGAGGTGGCCGGCGTCCTCGACGACGTGCCGCCCAACTCCTCCCTGCGCGTGGTCACCTCCGGCGCCGAGGCCGTGCGCGCCGCCGGGGCCGATGTGATCGTGGCCGTCGGCGGCGGCAGCCCGCTCGACACGGCCAAGGGCATCGCCCTGCTGGCCACCTACGGCGGCTCGATCCCCGAGTACGAGGGCTACAACGTCATCCCCGGCAAGCTCATGCCGCTGGTCGCCGTGCCGACCACGGCGGGCACGGGCAGCGAGGTGACCTCGATCGCCGTCATCCTCGACGAGGACGAGAACCGCAAGATCTCGCTGGTGAGCCGCTACCTCTACCCAGACCTGGCCGTGCTCGACCCCGAGCTGACTCTCACCCTCCCCCCGCGGCTCACGGCGGCGACCGGCATGGACGCCCTCTCCCACGCGATCGAGACCTACGTCTCGACCGAGAACAACCCCTTCAGCGACAGCCTGGCCCTCGCGGCGATCGACATGATCTCCACCCACCTGCGCGACGCCGTGCAGAGCGGCAACGACATCGACGCCCGCGGCCAGATGCTGCTGGCCTCGACCATGGCCGGCATCGCCTTCTCGAACAGCCTGCTCGGCGTGGTCCACGCCATCGCCCACGCTGTCGGCGCGAAGTTCCCCGTCCACCACGGCACGCTCAACGCGATCATCCTGCCCCACGGCATGCAGTACAACAGCGTGGTCGCCCCCGAGCGCTACGTCCGCATCGCCCGGGCCATGGGCGTCAACCTGGGCGGCCGCAGCGACGAGGAGGTGATCGCCGACGGGGTGCTCGCGGTGAAGACCCTGGTCGCCGACTGCGGCCTGCCCGCGCGCCTGCGCGACGTCGAGGTGCCCGAGGAGGCCCTGCCCGAGCTGGCCGCCCTCGCCCTGGTCGAGCCGGCGATCTTCAACAACCCGCGCATCGCCACCGAGGAGGAGCTGCTCGAGCTGCTCAGGGCGATGTGGTGACGCCTTTGGGGGCGGGGCGACCCCGCGGGGCGGGGTGGGGCGCCCCCGCGGGGCGGGGCGGGGCGACCACGCGTGGTCGCCCCTACGGGGCGGGGCATCCCCGCGGGGCGGGGTGGGGCGACCACGCGGGGCGGGGTGGGGCGACCACGCGGGGCGGGGCGGGGCGACCACGCGGGGCGGGGCGGGGCGACCACGCGG
>DAOLDO010000071.1:0-13352 GCA_035327325.1 Chloroflexaceae bacterium
GACGCCGGTGGCCGAGCCCGTGGCGCCGTGGGGGTCGCCGTCGTATGGGCCGCTGAAGCCCACGACGTCGATCGTCGCGTTGGCCGGCACGATGGCGATGAGCACCGCGCCGCTGGCCGGGTTGTAGTTGGTGTTGCCCGCGAAGCTCCAGTCGGCAAACCCGCCAGGGGCGTCGGTGAAGCTCGCGCCGAGGTCGAGCAGCGCGCTGAGGTTCTCGCCGTTGACGCCGGTGGCCGAGCCCGTGGCGCCGTGGGGGTCGCCGTCGTAGACGCCCGCGTAGCCGTCAACGGTGATGGTCGCGTCGGCCTTGGTGATCGAGATATTGACCGCGCCGCTGGCCGGGTTGTAGTTGGTGTTGCCCGCGAAGCTCCAGTTGGCCATGCCGCCCGGGGCGTTGGTGAAACTGTCGCCGAGGTCGAGCAGGTCGCTCAGGTCCTCGCCGTTGACACCTGTGGCCGAGCCCGTGGCGCCATGGGCGTCGCCGTCGTAGACGCCGGTGTAGCCGTCCACACTGATGGACGCGTTGGCCTTGGCGACGGTCAGGGTGTTCGAGCCGGTGCTGGGGCCGTAGGCGCTGTCCCCGGCGAAGCTCGCCTCGATCGCGTAGCTGCCCGCGGGGCGCGCGACCAGCAGCGAGGCGACGCCGCTGGCGTTGGTCGTCGCGCTGCCGACGCCGACGCCGTCCACGCTGAAGCTGATCGTCTTGCCGCCGACGCCGGCGCCGTTCGCGGTGAGCGCCGCCGACAGCGTGGCGCTGCCGCCATAGGTGCCGCCGGCGGCGGCGACCGTGAGCTCGGTCGCGACGATCTTGTCGATCGTGTAGACCTGGCCGGTGAAGTTGCCGTTGCCGTTGCCGGCGCCGCCGAGCCTGTTGCCGGTCGCGTCGGCGATGCTGTCGTTGTCCACCAGGTTCAGGCCGATCGTGCCGTTGCCGCTGCCCGTGTTGACGGCGACGGTGTAGCTGCCGCCGCTGCCCGAGACCGACGTGAGCGACGCGCCGCTCACGCCCGTCGTCGCGAGCTGGAAGTCCGTCGCGTCCACCCCGGTCACGCTCTCGCTAAACATGACGTTGAAGCTCACGCTCGCCGCGCTGGTCGGGCTCGGATTGGCCCTGTTGATCGCGGTGACGACCGGCGGCGTCGTATCGGCCGGCGGCGCCATCCTGAGGGCCACGGTGTGCGCCAGCCACTCGGCGCTCTGGAAGGTGGCGTTAAAGGTCCCGGTCGAGCCCGCCGCCGCCTGAGGAGCGTCGAAGGCCGCCGCGGCCCGCTCCGCCGAGTTGTTCGACGAACTTACAGAGTATACCCTTGCCGCGGTGCTGGGGTTGATATTGGTGTTCTTGAAGATGCCGAAGAAGCGGACGACCATGGTGTTGGCCGTCGTCGTCGTGACCGCGGGCGCGGCGCCGGTGGTGGCCGAGCCGGACCCCACGCCGCCCGGCGCGAACGCCTCGATCGGGTTGGTCGGATGGACGCCTGTGTAGCGAATAACCCCGCCCGAGGCTCCCTTTGACAGCCGATTGCTGTTGGTGCCACAGGAGGCGCTCTGGCTCCTGAACTGCCAGTGGTACGAGAACGACTCCTGGCTGGCTGGGGCCACGCGGTAGAAGATCTGCTGGACGAACTTGCTCTGCCCGCTGGCGCTATGGCCTGTCCTGACCAGGGAGGTCCACCCCGCCGGGGTGCAGATCACGTCCGTCGCGTTCAGGTCCTTCGCCACGGTGATCTGCGCGATCAGGAGGTCGCCCGGAGCGACCGCGGGCACGTTGATCGTCAGCTCAGAGGATGGCCCTGTACCTTCGCCATTGGAGTTGAACGAGACGCCGCCCCTGGCGATGTCGTCGGTGAAGGTGGTGGTCGCCGTGCCGGAGAGCTCGCCGACGGCCACCACGGTGTAGGTGGCGACGAACCAGCTCGGCAGCCGGAAGTCGTACGCAAAGGCCCCGTCGGCGTCGGCCGCGACGGTGGCCCTGTGGGTCCAGGACTTGCCCTCGTCGTCGTCAACCGCGATCTCGATGCTCTCGCCGGCCTGCCAGCCGGCCCCGCTGAGGTCAACCAGCTCGGCCGGGGCGTAGTCGTCTTTGCTCGTCGTGATCGTGGGCGCGTCGGTGGCCAGCGCGGGGGTCGGCAGCGCGATCGACGCGAGCATACTGAACAGCAGAGTCAGGACAGCCAGGACCCTGAGGGGCCTGTGCTGCCCTGTGTTCGGGACGTCGTTGCTCATTGGTGCACCTTGCAAGTATGTCTTTAGTTGTGCTCGGAGGACGTGGCGAAGCCTGCCGCTCAGGTGACAGGCTGGTCGGGCGGTGCTGTGCTCGGCGCTCGCGATGAGTGCTGCTGTGTCTTCACGGGTCCCCCCTTTCTTCAACTGTTGTCAAACCCACCAGTCTGCCCGGACCTCACCCGCCCCGGGGCGCGCGTCGGCGCTCCGTCTCGCGGTCAGCCAGAGCCCGCGGCGAGAAACCGCGGGCGCGTGACCTTCACGATGACGCGCCAGACGTCGCCGGGCCGCTGCTCGGCCCGCACCACGATCCCCCGCGTGGCGACGCCGCGGCCGAGCGCGCGACCCTGGAGCGATGCTCCCAGCCAGATGACGACAAACAGGGGTCGGTCCCCGGCGACCTGCCAGGGCAGGCGCAGCGCGAGGAAGGACGGGCTGAGCCCGTCGAGCACCGTGTCCAGGCTGAAGCGCTCGCCGCCCCACGTCGCGCCACGCACGCTGGCCCGGAAGGGCGTCTCGATCCATGCGCCCCCCCCGGGCCAGTGGCTGGCGGGGGGCGTGGACTGTTGCGCGGGGCGCGCGCCGGGGGCCCGGCGGTTCGGCGACACGGCCATCGCACTGCATTCCTTAGACAAGCACTCGCCGAGCGAACGGCTCCGTTCACGCGCGGAGGCCGTGGGCGGACGGGCCTCCCCCCGGGGGCGGAGACGTCGCGCGTCGGGGACGCGCCTCGGCTGTCGGGCGGTATGGCCTGAGGATAGGGCAAGGGGCCGCGGCGCGCATCGTGAAAGCGTGCCGGCGGGAGCGGCCAATTGCTGCCATTTTTCGCCGCCCCGGCATAGCAATGATCTGCCATCTCCTGCGGGGTCAGCGTGGCAGAAGATTGCCGCGACCGGCCTGCAACACTGGCGGGCCGCCCGGCGTACAACAGACAGGACGCCGGACGGCCCGCGCAACGGGCGGCGGGACGCGGCGACAGCGAGTAAGGACAGCACCATGAACCTCAATCAGACCCAGGCCCGCAACGCCGGGATCGTTCTGATCGCCATTGGCGTCGTCGCCATCTTCAACCTGTGGTGGCTCATCCCGTCGGCCCTGCTGGCCGCGGGCGGCGTGGCCATCTACCGCCGCCAGAAGGCCCTCGGGCGCGACGGCGAGGCCGTGCAGGCGGCCCTCTGGGGCCTCGGCCTGGCCCTGCTGATGCTGGTGGACTTCCTCATCCCCGGCGTGCTGCTGCTCGGCGGCGCCAGCCTGCTGATGCGCGGCCGCGAGGCCGAGGTCGAGCAGCGGGCCCTGCGCGTGGTCGGCCGCATCGGCCGCAGGCGCGCCCCCGCCGCCATGCCCGCCCCCCAGGCTCAGCCCGCCGCGCCGCAGCGCGTGGCCGTCGTCGAGCCCCGCGACCAGGCCACCGGCAGCGAGACCGTGCGCCTGAGCTAGCCCCCGCCCTCAGCGCCCCGCCCCCCTTGCCCCCGCGGGCGAGGGGGGCGCCGTCGTCCCGGTGTGGCGAACGGGCGTGCGCTGTACTATACTGTGTCTATGCAGCGCGCCACCTCGTACCCACCGCCCCCGCGGTTCATCCGTCCCCGGCGCCGCGGGTCGCGCTTCCGGCGCAGGCACCCCATCCTGGCCTTCTTCGCGCGCCTGACCCTCGCCGCCGTCAAGCTGAGTCTGCTGGTCGCCCTGACCGGCGTGGCCGGCGCGATGTGGCTCTACTACCGCTACGGCAGCGACCTGCCCGACCCGCAGCGGATCAGCGCCCACCGCAGCTTCGAGACCACGCGCATCTACGCCCGCGACGGCGCCACCCTGCTCTACGAGCTGGTCGGCCCGCAGGATGGGCGTCGCACGCCCGTGCCCTTCGAGCAGATCCCCCAGCTGCTCAAGGACGCCACTATCGCCGTCGAGGACGCCGGCTTCTACGAGAACCCCGGCGTGGACGTGCGCGGCATCATCAGGGCGGCGCTCCAGAACTACCGCAGCGGCGAGATCGTCAGCGGCGCCTCGACGATCACCATGCAGCTGGTGCGCAACATCCTGCTCGACCCCGAGGAGCGGTCCGAGCAGAGCTACGAGCGCAAGCTGCGCGAGGCCATCCTCGCCTACCGCGTCAGCCGCGAGTACGGCAAGGACCAGATCCTCAACATCTACCTCAACGAGGTCTACTACGGCGCCCAGGCCTACGGCGTCGAGGCGGCGGCCCAGGCCTACTTCTCGAAGCCCGTGAGCGAGCTGACCCCCGCGGAGGCCACGCTGATCGCGGGCCTGCCCCAGTCGCCCACCACCTACAACCCCTTCACCGACCTCCCAGCCGCCAGGGCGCGCCAGCGCGTCACCCTGAACCTGATGGTGCAGCACGGCTTCCTCACCAGGGCCGCGGCCGACCGCATCTACGCCGAGCCGATCGTGCTCAACCCGCCCCGCAGCGACCTGATCGCGCCCCATTTCGTCTTCTACGTGCGCGACCAGCTCGAGCGCACCTATGGGCCCGACCTGCTCTACCGCGCCGGCCTGCGCGTCGTCACCAGCCTCGACATGGCCTGGCAGGCCGAGGCCCAGCGCGTCGCCCAGGAGCAGATCGCCGGCCTGCTCGCGCGCAACGCCAGCAATGCCGGGGTGGTCATGCTCGCCCCGGACGGCCAGATCATGGCCATGGTGGGCAGCGTGGACTACAACGCCCCCGACGGCCAGGTGAACGTGACCCTGGCCCCGCGGCAGCCGGGCTCGGCCCTCAAGCCCTTCGTCTACGCGGCGGCCCTGCAGCGCGGGTGGACGCCCGCCACCGTGATCTGGGACGCGCCGAGCACCTGGGTCAACGCCGACGGCGTGGCCTACGAGCCGCGCAACTACGACAACGCCTTCCACGGGCCGATGCGCCTGCGCATGGCCCTGGCCAACTCGCTCAACATCCCCGCCGTCAAGGCCCTCGAGCACGTCGGCGTCGAGGGCTTTGTCGAGCAGATGAGCCGCCTCGGCGTGACCACCTTCGACGACCCGAGCCGCTTCGGGCTGGCCATGGCCCTCGGCAGCAACGAGGTGCGGCTGCTCGAGCTGGCCGGGGCCTACAACGCCATGCGCGGCGGGCGCTATGTGCCCCCGGTGGCGGTGCTCAAGGTCACCAACAGCCGCGGCGAGGTGCTCCAGCGCTGGCAGCCCGAGCGCGGGCGCCCCGCCTTCGGCCCCCAGAGCGAGCAGGTGGCCTACCTGGTCACCAGCATCCTCAGCGACAACCAGGCCCGCCAGTACATGTTCGGGCGCGGCAATGTGATGGAGCTGACCGAGGTGGTCGCCGCGGCCAAGACCGGCACCTCGAACGACTTCCGCGACTCGTGGGCCATGGGCTACTCGACCGACGTGACGATCGGCGTCTGGGTCGGCAACAACGACTCGTCGCCCATGGCCGAGGTCGCCGGGGCCAACGGCGCCGGCCAGATCTGGCGCGAGCTGATGCTGCGCTACCACCAGGGCCGCCCGCCCGCGCCCTTCCCGCGGCCCGCCGGCGTGGAGGAGATCCCCGTCTGCGCCGACACGGGCGGCAGGGCTGGCCCCGAGTCGGGCTGCCCGCGGCCGATCAGCGAGCTGTTCGTCGCCGGCAGCGGCCCCGCCGAGGTGGACGTGGCCTACCAGACGGTGCGCGTCGGCGGCGACGGGACGTGCCTCGCCGCCTCGTACACGCCCGCCGCCGAGGTGCGCGAGGTCCAGTACCCGCTTTACCCGCCCGAGTTCCGCGAGTGGGCCGCCCGCAACGCGCCCCAGCCGCCCTCCGAGGTCTGCCCGCCGCCCGCGGCGCCGAGCGAGGCCGTGGCCTTGCTCAACGCCGTGGGCGCCAGCGGGCAGGTGACCACGACCCAGGTCTTCGTCAGCGGGGTGGCCCGCGGGCCCTATACCCTCGAGGTCGGCCAGGGCGCCGAGCCGGCCCAGTGGCAGCTGATCGGCCAGAACACGCTGCCGGTTGACGGCGGTCTGCTCGGCGTCTGGACGACAGCGGGCCTCGCCCCCGGCGACTACACCCTGCGCCTGCGCGTCACCACGCCCGAGGGCTTCAGCGTCTCCACCACCCAGAGTGTGCGCTTCGAGCCGGGGCTGCCGTGAGGCTTGCTCGCTGCGCTCGCCGCCGGGGTGAGGCTCGCTCCGTTCGCTGGGGTGAGTGCTCACTGTGTTCGCTCGGCTGATCCGGACAAAGCGAGCACAGCGAGCCGTCACCGCTCCAGGGTGAACTCGATCAGCCGGCTCCCCCGGGGCAGCTGGGGGCGGGCGGCGCCGTCGGGGCCGCGGCCGAGCAGGCCCATGCGCTCGGCCATCTGCGCGCCGCGCTCGCTGGCCATGCGCTCGATCAGCTGCGCCGTCAGGGCCGGGTCGTGCACCACGCGGGCGGTGGCGCGCACCAGATCGCCGCGCAGGCGCAGGGCCACGGGCGCCCCGCCCGCGAAGTTCTTGCCCCACGCGCTGTGCGAGAAGGTGTAGAGCTTGCCGCCCTCCTCCTGGTAGCCCACCGGGATCTCGTAGCGCCTGCCGCTCTTGCGGCCCTCAAACATGAGGACCATCAGCGCGCCGCTCAGCCCGCCGTGCAGGGGCGAGCGCAGGATGAGCTTCATCGTCGGGTTGACCACGGCGTAGGCCCACTTCGGGATGGGCGGCTGGACGGGCTCGGCGGTGGCGAGCGGCTGCTGCTCCACGGGCTGCTCCTCGGCTATGGCGCTTCTCCTCGTGTTCAGATTATACCAACCGGTCTACCTACGTCAAGACCTGACGCCCGGCCCTTGAAGCCGGCGCCCGCGGTGCGTACAATAGGGCGGCCCGCCGCCCTGTCTGCCACGGGGCAAGGGCGCTGACCGCCGACTGAAGCGAATTGAGGGCCGATGGCGGAGCTCAAGCTCTTTCTCTTCGGGGCGCCGCGGATCGAGCGGGACGGCCAGCGCGTCTCACTCAGGCGCACGAGGGCCCTCGCGCTTCTGGCGTACCTGGCGACCACGGGCCAGCCTCAGGAGCGCGCGCGTCTGCTCGCGCTGCTCTGGCCCGAGTTCGACGGGGCGAGCGCGCGCAACAACCTGCGCCGCGAGCTCTCGCTCCTCCGCGCCGCCCTCGGCGAGGATGTGCTGCGCGTTGACCGCTTGCAGGTGGCCTGGAGCGCCACGGCCGGGGCCTGGGTAGACGTCGCGGCCTTCCATGCGCTGCTCGCCGGAGCCGACCTCGGCAGCCCCGCCGACCTGTCTGAGTCCGCAGCGGCCGACCTCGCCCGGGCCGCCGGCATCGCCGCCGACGACTTCCTGGCCGGCTTCAGCCTCCCCGACTGTCCGGACTTCGAGGAGTGGCAGTTTTTCCAGCGCGAGGGGCTGCGCCGGCAGCTGGCCCAGGCCCTGCGGGCGCTGGTGGCCTGGCACGAGCGCCGCGGCGCCTACGAGCCGGCGATCGACTACGCCCGGCGCTGGCTGGCCAACGACCCGCTGCACGAGCCCGCCCAGCGCGAGCTGATGCGGCTCTACGCGCTGTCCGGCCAGTACGCCGCCGCCCTGCGCCAGTACGACGAGTGCGTCAGGCTGCTCGAGGCCGAGCTCGGCGCCGCGCCGGAGGTCGAGACCCAGGCCCTCGCCGCCCTGGTCAGGGCCAGGCGCCTCGGCCCGGCCCACGCAGGCCCCCAGCCAGCCCGCGCCGGCGCTGAGACCCCTCCTTCCGCCGAGCTCACCTCGCCAACCGCCGCGTGGCGGGGGCCGCTCGCGCTACCCCCCTTCGGCGCGGGGGTCGTCGGCCGGGCGCAGGAGGTCGCCGATATCGTGCGCCGGCTCACCGACCCCGACTGCCGCCTGCTGACCCTCGCGG
Organism: Chloroflexaceae bacterium; assembly: GCA_035327325.1. Lineage (GTDB taxonomy): Bacteria > Chloroflexota > Chloroflexia > Chloroflexales > Chloroflexaceae > CAIWXH01. Next base: position 8,035 of record DAOLDO010000071.1, read on the forward strand.
GCCCCGGCGGGGTCGGCAAGACTCAGCTGGCGCTGCGTGTCGCCCACGCGCTGCGGGACGAGCTGGCCGGCGACGAGCTGTTCGCCGACGGGGTGGCCTTCGTCCCGCTGCTGGCCGTCGCCACGCCCGACGGCGTTGTCGGCGCCCTGGCCGCCGCGCTCCAGCTGGAGTTCGAGCCGGGCGTGCCCTCGCACGAGCAGCTCTTCGCGCACCTGGGCGGCCGGCGCATGCTGCTGGTGCTCGACAACCTCGAGCACCTCGACGACGTGGCGCCGTTGCTCACAGACCTGCTCGCGGCGGCCCAGGGGGTGCGGCTGCTCGCCACGTCGCGCGTGGCGCTCAACCTGCCCGAGGAGTGGTTCCACCCCGTGGACGGCCTCGCCACCCCCCCCGCCGACGCGCACGAGGTGGCCCAGCTGGGGCGCTACGACGCGGTGCGGCTCTTCGAGCAGCTCGGGCGCCGCGCCCGCGGTGACTTCCGGCTGAGCGCCGAGCTCGGCCCGGTCGTGCGCCTGTGCCGCCTGGTGGAGGGCATGCCCCTGGCCCTCGAGCTGGCCGCGGGCTGGCTGAAGACCCTCACGGTCGAGCAGGTCGTGGCGGCGATCGAGGGCGACCCCGAGGCCCTGAGCAGCCGCGACCGCACCGTGCCCGACCGTCATCGCAGCCTGGGCGCGATCTTCGCCGAGACGTGGCGCCGCCTCGCCCCCGACGAGCGGGCGGCCCTGGTCGGCCTGAGCGTCTTCGTCGGCGAGTTCGCGCCCGAGGCGGCGCTGGCCGTGTCGGGCGCCGGGATCGAGGTGCTCGCCGGCCTGGTCGAGCAGTCTCTGGTGCGCTCGACCGCCCATGGCCGCCTGCTGCTGCACGAGCTGCTGCGCCACTTCGCTGCCAGGCAGCTTCCCGAGGCGGCCAGGGCGGCGGCCGAGCGCCACTGCGCCTACTACCTCACGCGCCTATCCGAGCGCGAGACCGCCCTGATGGGGCGCGGCCAGCAGGCCGCGCTCGCCGAGCTTGGCGCCGACGGCGCGAACCTGCGCGCGGCCTGGCTCGCCGCCGTGGCGCAGGGCCGGCTCGACTTGCTGGACCGGGCGCTCGCCAGCCTGGCGGCCGTCTACGCCGCGCGCACCGACGCTCACGAGGGCGAGGCGCTGCTCGCCAGGGCCGCCGTGGTCGCGGAGGCGGCCGGCGCCGGCGAGCGAGCTCGCCGGGTGGCGGCCCGCGCCCTGATCCGCCAGGCCGCCTTCCTCCACCAGCTCGGCGACAGCCCGGGGGCGACCGGCTGCGCCCGGCGCGGCCTGGGCCTGGCGGCCGGCCTCGGCCTCGCGCCGGACGAGGCCGAGGCGCACATCATCTTCGGGCAGATCGCCGGCTGGGCCGGCGACGAGGTGGCCGCCCGCCGCGAGCTCGAGCTCGGCCTGCGAACCGCCCGGTCGGCGGGCGCGGGCCACCTCGTCATCCAGGCCCTCCCGCACCTGGCCTGGCTCCACAGCAGCTACGGAGACTTCGTCGGCGGGCGGCGACTTGCGGCGGAGAGCCTCGAGCAGTGCCGCCAGCTCGGCCGCCCGGACCTGATCGCGCGCGCGCTGCGCATGCTTGGCTGGGCCGCCGCCTGGTGCGGCGACTACGCGTCGGCGGAGCTGCACCTGCGCGAGAGCCTGGAGATCAGCGAGCGCCTTGGGCACCGCCACGGCGTCGCCGCGGCGCTCAACGGCCTGGGCTGGGCCGTCTGGTGCCGCGGCGACAGGCCCGACGAGGCTTCCGCGCTGCACGAGCGCGCCCTCGCCATCCTGCGCGCCATGGGCAACGGAGTCTGGATCAGCAACGTCCTCGGAGACCTGGCCCTCGTCGCCCTGAGCGCCGGCGAGCTTGCCCGGGCGCGCGCCCTCAGCGAGGAAGGTCTGGGCCTCGCGCGCAGGCACGACAGCAGGATGTACCGGGCCTACCACCTCGGGATCCTCGGCCACCTCGCCGCCATCGAGGGCCAGCACGCTCAGGCCCGCTCCCGCCTGCGCGAGGCGCTGGAGTGCGCGCTGGCAGCCCGCCTCTGGCCCAAGGTGGCGTTTGTGCTCTACCAGGTCGCCCTGCTGCGGCTCGCCGAGGCCGAGGCGGGCGTTGACGAGGACGGCTTCGGCGAGGCGCTGCGGCTGCTGGCCGCCGTCGCGGCCCACCCCGCCACCTGGCACATCTACAGGGCCCGCGCGGAGCGGCGCCTCGGCGAGCTGCGCGCCCGGCTGCCGGCAGCCCTGGCGGCGGACGCGGCGGCCCGCGGCCAGGGGCTCGACTGGGGCGTCGATCTGCACCAGCTGATGGCCGCGCTGTCCCAGGTCGCTCGGCAACCTCCGCTCGGGCCTGGTGGCTGAGCGAGCTGCGGCGCGGCAGAGGCCCTGGCGGCCGCCCTCATCGGCGCTCCGCCAGGGCGCGCCCGGCCTCACCCCCGGATGGTCGCCCCGATTTCGCGCTCGAGGCCGCCGACGATCTTCTTGCGCACCTTGAGCAGGGCCTCGTCGGTGAGGGTGCGGTCGGGGGCGCGGAAGGTCAGGTGGTAGGTGAGGCTGCGCCGGCCCTCGCCCACCTGGGGCCCGGTGTAGACGTCGAACAGGGTCAGGGCCTCGAGCAGGTCGCCGGCGCCGCGCCGGATCAGGGCCGCCACCCGGGCCTCGGGCACCTCGAGCGGCGCGACGATCGACAGATCCTGCACCGTCGCCGGGTAGCGCGAGATCGGGCGGAAGGCCGGGGGCTGGGCTGCGCCGATCAGGGCCTCGAGGTCGAGCTCGGCGGCCACGGCCCGCGCCACGCCCAGCTCGAGGCGCTCGCGCACCGCCGGGCGCAGCTCGCCCAGGGCGCCGACGCGCCGGCTCAGGAAGCGCACGCGGCCCCGCCTCGGGGCGGCGCCGTCTTCGGGCGCAGGGGGCTGGGCGACCGCGTCGGGCTCCTCGGCCTCCAGCAGCAGGGCGGCCGCGCGGCCGGGGTGGAAGCGCTCGTCGTCGGTCAGGGGCGCGTAGCTGACCCGCCCGGCCAGGCCGAGCCGCTCGACCAGGGCCTCGACCACGCCCTTGAGGTCGTAGAAGTCGAAGGGCTCGCCCTGGGCCGCCGACCAGCGCTCGGGCTCGCGGGGGCCGGCCATGGCGATGGCGAGGCGGCGGGGCTCGTCGGGCAGCCACTGGCCCTCGGCGCGCAGGTAGACCCGCCCGATCTCGAAGACCGCCGCCCGCTCGCGCTCGCGCAGGTTGCCGGCCAGGGCGGCGCCGAGCGAGGGCAGCAGCGAGCGCCGCATGTAGGTCTTCTCGGGCGTGTTGGGGTTGGCCAGCCTCAGGTGGCGCGCCGGGTCGGCCTCGGAGGGGGCCACGGCGGCCACAAGGCCCATATCTACAAGGGAGTGGGTGATCAGCTCGTCGAGGCCGGCGCCCACCAGCACCGCCCGCGCGCGGGCCTCGAGCTCCAGGGCGGGCGCGGCCCCCGCCATGGGCAGCTCGTCGGCCATGCGCGTGGCGGGGATGCGCTCGTAGCCGTAGACGCGGGCCACCTCCTCGCACAGGTCGGCCAGGATGCTCACGTCGAGGCGGAACGAGGGCACCGTGACCCGCACCACGGGCTCCTCCGCGAAGGCGGCGAAGTCGCCCATGGTCGCGCCGCCGACCACCTCGCAGCCGAAGCCGAGGCGGCCGAGCAGGTCGGCGATCTCGTGGGCGCCGAGGCGCACGCCGACGATGCGCTCCACCTCGGACGGGGGCAGGTCGAGCACGGGCTGCTGCCATGGGCGCGGGTAGGCGTCCACGAGGCCCTGGGCGATGGTGGCCCCGGCGTAGAGGCGCATCAGCTCCAGGCAGCGGCGCTGGGCGATCAGCGGCAGCTCGTAGTCCACGCCGCGCTCGAAGCGACGCGAGGCCTCGCTCGGCAGCTTCATGCCGCGGGCGGTCTTGCGGATCTGCGTCGGCTCCCAGATCGCGGCCTCGAGCAACACGGTCGTGGTGGTCTCGCCCACCTCGCTGGAGGCGCCGCCCATCACGCCGGCCACGGCCAGGGGGCCGCTGGCGTCGCAGACCAGCAGCGGGGTGCGCTCCAGGCCGCTGGCCGGGCCGGGCGTCAGGTCGCGCTCCCTGCCGTCGAGCGTGGTCAGGCGCTCGCCGGGGCGGGCCAGGCGCACGATCAGGTGGCCCTCGCGGACGCGCTCGTAGTCGAAGGCGTGGGTGGGCTGGCCCCACTCGAGCATCACGTAGTTCGAGATGTCCACCACGTTGCTGATCGGCCGCATGCCGGCGCTGGCGAGACGGCGGCGCATCCAGGCGGGCGAGGGGCCGATCCGGACCCCCTCGGCCAGGCCCAGCGTGAAGCGCGGGCAGAGCTCGGGCGCCTCGATCGTCACCGCGGCGCGACCCTCGATGCCGGGGCCCTCGGCCAGCACCTCGGGGCTCGGCAGGGTGAGCGGGGCCCCGGTGAGGGCGGCCAGCTCGCGGGCGACGCCGACGACCGAGAGGGCCCTGGCGTAGTTGGGGGTGATGTCAATCTCGAAGACAACCTCGCCCATGAAGTCGCGCAGCGGCACGCCGATGGGCGCCTCGTCCTCGAGGATCATGATGCCCTCGTGCTCCTCGCTGATGCCCAGCTCCTTCTCGGAGCAGAGCATGGCGTCGCTCATCACGCCGCGCACGGGGCGCCCCTTCAGCGTGGTGATCACCCTGCCCTCGGCGTGGCCGTCGTAGAGCCGGGCGCCCTCCCTGGCGAAGACCGCCTTGAGCGGGTGGCTCAGCGGGCCCTGGCCACGGTAGGGGAACAGGTTGGGCGCGCCCGTCACCACGGTGTGGGGCGCGGCCGCGCCGTGGTCCACCGTGGCCAGCACCAGCCGCTCGGCGTTGGGGTGGGGCAGCACCTCAAGGATGTTGCAGGTGACGATCTTCTCGGGGTCCCACGGCAGCTCGGACCCCTCGAGGCCGATGATCTGCACGTCGGCCACCTCGAGGCCGCCAAAGGTCAGCCGGCGGGCCAGCTCGTGGGGCGGCAGATCGACGGCGACGAACTCGCGGAGCCAGCTCAACGGTACTTTCATAGGTCCTCGCGCAGCCTGCGGGTGGGAAGCCACGCGGATTGTAGCCCCGCGCCGCGCAACCTGTCAAGGACGAGGGGCGCGAGGCGAGCCGGACCGTGGCGCGGCAAAAGATGCGGTACAATCCGGGCAGCCTTCGCGTGCCACCCGGTGCGCTCTGCGCGTCGCGGGGCCCTTGCTGCCGGAGCGACCATGTCCCATCCCACGGAGCCGTCTTCCACGCCGCCGCCCAGCTCGTCGCCCAGCTCGCCCCCGCCCCCCCCGCCGGGCCCGGTGCCCG
>DAOLDO010000072.1:0-13290 GCA_035327325.1 Chloroflexaceae bacterium
GGCGGGAGCGAGGGCGTGGGACCGGCCGTCCAGGCGCGGGCGACGGGGGCCCCCGGCGCGGGCCGGGGGGCGCGGCGGGGGGGGCCGCGGCCCGGCGCCGCCCGCCGTCAGCTCGAGACCCGCCGCGCCCGGCGGGTTGGCCACCAGCCTGTTGGCCGCGACGAGGGCGAAGGCGTCCATCGCGCCGCCGGCCGGCACGCCGTGGCGGCGGGCGCCTGGGCGGCCGAGGTCCTGCACGGTCAGCATGGGGCCCGGGGCGACGATCTCGATCAAGGCTTGCTCAACCCTCAACAAACTGCACCCGGTCGCCCGGGGCGAGCAGGGCGGGCGGGTCGGCGGCGGGGTCGAAGAGGCGCAGCTCCGTGCGGCCCAGCAGGTGCCAGCCCCCCGGCAGGCGCGCCGGGTAGATCCCCGCCAGCCCCGCGGCGATCGCCACCGAGCCGGGCGGCACGGCGGCCCGGGGCGTGGCGCGGCGGGGCAGGTGCAGCCCCGGCGGCAGCGGCCCGATGTACGGGTAGCCCGGCGCGAAGCCGATCATCATCACCCGGCGCGGGCCCGCGCAGAGCGTGGCCACCAGCTCGGCGGGCCCGAGCTCGAGGGCAAGGGCCGCCTCGTCGAGGTCGGGCCCGTCGGCGCCGCCCCAGGCCACGGGGATGGTGACGAGGCGCCCCGGCTCTGCGGTGTGGCCGCCGGCGCCGGCAAGGGCCGCCCGCAGGCGCGCCTCCACGGCGACCGGGGGCGCGGCGAGCGGGTCGAAGCAGAGCAGCAGCGAGGCGATCGCCGGCACCGCCGCCCGCAGCCACGGCGGCGGGTCGGCCTCGAGGGCCGCCGCGGCGCCCAGGGCGACCAGGTTGGCGGCCTCGTGGTCGGCGCCCGCCGCCTCGGCAAGCAGGGCCGCGTCGCCCATAGGATTGATCTGCCAGGTGAGCGCCATGGTGCTCCTGGTAGGGCTCATAACCGATCCGCGGAGGTGGTTCGCTGATTGCTCGCGTCGGGTGCGGCAGGCACGGCGCGCGGCAGCGAGCCGTCCGGCTCTGGTCTTCGGTCCTTCGTCGTTGGTCGCCCATGGCAGCGACGTTCGCCGGGCAGGACTACCCGGCGAGCGGTGCTACCGTCACCCCCGCCGCCGCGAGTCCCCGACGCAGGTGGGCGGCCCGCGCGGCCGCGCCGGGCGTGTCGCCGTGGATGCAGAGCGTGTCGGCCGCGACCGGCACGCGGGCGCCCTCGGGGCTCAGAGCGTGGCCCTCGGCGACGATGCGCAGGGCCTGGGCCAGGTTGGCCTCGGGGTCGAGGACGAGCGCGCCGGGCGCCCCGCGCGGCAGCAGGGCACCGTCGGCGGCGTAGCCACGGTCGGCGAAGGCCTCGCGGGCTACCCGCAGGCCCGCCGCCTCGCCCGCGGCCACCAGGTGCGAGCCGGCCAGGCCCACCAGCACCAGCTCGCGGCTGAAGGCCGCAACGGCCCGCGCGATCGCCTCGGCCACGTCGGGCGTCGCGGCGGCCACGTTGTAGAGCGCCCCATGCGGCTTGACATGGGCCAGCTCGACGCCCTCCGCCCGGGCGATGGCGTGCAGGGCGCCGATCTGGGCCAGCACCGCGGCCTCGATCTCGTCAGGGGCCATGGGCAGGGCCCGCCGGCCGAAGCCCTGCAGGTCGGGGTAGCCGGGGTGGGCGCCCACGGCCACCCCCAGCTCGCGGCACAGGCGCACCGTGCGCCGCATCACCGCCGGGTCGCCCGCGTGGCCGCCGCAGGCCACGTTGGCCGCCGTCACGTGCGGCAGCAGCTCCTCGTCGGCGCCCAGGCGCCAGGCGCCGAAGCTCTCGCCGCAGTCGCAGTTCAGATCGATCCTTCCCATGGCGCCTATTGTACCGCACGGCCGCGCCGGTTGAGCGGGCACCTGTTGCTTCGCAAACAATTGAGGTTGAGAAAAGCTTCACGATCGTTATAAAGCCTCTCTTTTGGCGCCGGGGTTGTGTGCTATGATGGGCCGTGGAGCCCCCCTTTTCCGGCGCGCTGTTGCAGCGGAACCAGGGCAATCAAGCGAGGAGGAACGCATGCAGTTCCCGGATTACATCAAGAACGCAGGCCTCAAGGAGTGGGTGGAAGAGATGGCCGCCCTCTGCCAGCCTGACGAGGTCTACTTCTGCGACGGCTCGCAGGAGGAGTACGACCGGCTGTGCAATCAGATGGTCGAGGCCGGCACCTTTATCCGCCTGAACCCCGAAAAGCGCCCCAATAGCTTTCTCGCCCGCTCCGACCCCAGCGACGTCGCGCGCGTCGAGGACCGCACCTACATCTGCTCGGTCTCCAAAACCGACGCCGGCCCGACCAACAACTGGGTCGCCCCCAAGGAGATGAAGGAGACCCTCACCGGGCTCTTCACCGGCAGCATGCGCGGCCGGACGATGTACGTCATCCCCTTCAGCATGGGCCCCCTCGGCTCGCCCATCGCCCACATCGGCGTCGAGCTCACCGACTCGCCCTATGTCGTGGTCAACATGAAGATCATGACCCGTATGGGCAAGGCGGTCTACGACGTGCTCGGGGCGGACGGCGAGTTCATCCCCTGCCTGCACACCGTGGGCGCGCCCCTCGAGCCCGGCCAGCCCGACGTGCCCTGGCCCTGCAACCCCACCACGAAGTACATCGTGCACTTCCCCGAGGAGCGCTCGATCTGGTCGTACGGCTCGGGCTACGGCGGCAACGCCCTGCTCGGCAAGAAGTGCTTCGCCCTGCGCATCGCCTCGATCATGGCCCGCCAGGAGGGCTGGCTCGCCGAGCATATGCTCATCCTCGGCGTGAAGGAGCCCAAGGGCCGCAAGACCTACGTGGCCGCCGCCTTCCCCTCGGCCTGCGGCAAGACCAACTTCGCCATGCTCGTCCCGCCCAAGGTCTTCCAGGACGAGGGCTGGGAGGTGACGACGGTCGGCGACGACATCGCCTGGATCAAGCCCGGCCCCGACGGCAAGCTCTACGCGATCAACCCCGAGGCCGGCTACTTCGGCGTCGCCCCGGGCACCTCGTACGACACCAACCCCAGCGCGATGGATAGCTGCGCCAGGGACACGATCTTCACCAACGTCGCCCTGACCGACGACGGCGACGTCTGGTGGGAGGGCATGACCAAGGAGAAGCCCGCCCACCTGATTGACTGGAAGGGCAACGACTGGACGCCCGAGAGCACGACCCCGGCCGCCCACGCCAACGCCCGCTTCACCGCCCCGGCCACCAACAACCCCGTGCTCGACCCGGCCTGGGACGACGCCAGGGGCGTGCCGATCGAGGCTTTCATCTTCGGCGGGCGCCGCAGCGGCACCGTGCCCCTGGTCTACCAGGCCTTCAACTGGACCTACGGGGTCTACCTGGCGGCCACCATGGGCTCGGAGACGACGGCCGCGGCCTTCGGCCAGCAGGGCGTGGTCCGGCGCGACCCCTTCGCCATGCTGCCCTTCGCCGGCTACCACATGGGCGACTACTTCAACCACTGGCTCCAGTTCGGCCGCGAGATCTACAACCCGCCGCGCATCTTTGGCGTGAACTGGTTCCGCAAGGACGCGAACGGCAAGTTCGCCTGGCCCGGCTTCGGCGAGAACATGCGCGTCCTGAAGTGGGTCGTCCAGCGCGCCCACGGCGAGGCCTTCAGCGTCGAGAGCCCGATCGGCTGGATCCCCAACTACGAGCACCTCGACTGGCGCGGCACCGGCTTCAGCCGCGAGCAGTTCGAGCAGGTCATGCACCTCGACATTGACGCCTGGCAGCAGGAGATTCTGCTCCACGAGGAGCTGTTCATCAAGCTCTACGACCGCCTGCCCAAGGAGCTGATCAACGTGCGCGATCTGATCCTCTCCAGCCTGTGGCGCACGCCCAAGAACTGGGGCCCGACCCACGAGTGACCTGGCCTGACGGACGAGCCGGAGGGGGGCGCTGATCATCATGATCGGCGCCCTCTTTGCTTTTGACAGACCGTGGGGAACCGGGTACTATGACAATATCGGCTCAGGCCCCTTCCCATTGTCCCTCAACGATATGTCCACACCCGCCCCGGTGCGGTCATCAGCCTACGCTCGTGCCCCGGCGCGACGCTTCCGGCTGTCGGCTCGGCACAGCGTCGCGGGGCCCGATGCACAGAGAGGTAGCCTATGCAGGGATTGCTCCGCCTGTCAAAGCTGATCGACACGTTTACGGAATTCGTCGGCAGGTTCACCTACTGGCTGGTGCCGGTCGTGCTGGCCGTGGGCGTCTGGAACGTGGCCAACCGCTACGTGGGCCGGGCGATCGGGCGCTCCCTGGGCTCGAACGTCTTCATCGAGCTCCAGTGGTACCTCTTCTCGGTGATCTTCTTCCTGGGGGCGGCCTACGCCCTGAAGCACGGCGAGCACGTGCGCGTAGACCTGTTCTACGCGAACTTCTCGCCCCGGCGCAAGGCCGTCGCCGACCTGATCGGCACGCTGCTCTTCCTCATGCCCTTCTGCATCCTGCTGATCTACTTCGCCTGGCCCGTGGTCGAGACGTCGGTCCGCGTCCGCGAGAACTCGCCCGACCCGGGCGGGCTGCCGCGCTGGCCGCTGAAGATGTTCCTGATTCTCAGCCCCGCCCTGCTGCTCATCCAGGGGATCTCCGAGGCGATCAAGTATATCGCCGTGCTGACCGACAAGGCCGACCCGGACCTGATCGCCGAGGGACAAAAGCACGTCGCGGCCCAGTAGCCTGGAGGTCCCATGAACGAGTTGCTCGGCCCGCTGATGTTCCTCGGGGCCCTGGTCATCCTCTCGCTGGGCTACCCCGTCGCCTTCTCGCTGGCCGCCGTGGGCATCGTCTTCGGCATCATCGGCGTCGGGCTGGGCATCTTCGACCCGATCCTGATCCGGGCCCTCCCCTCGCGCATCTTCGGCATCGCCTCGAACTTCACCCTGCTGGCCATCCCCTACTTCATCTTCCTGGGCTCGATGCTCGAGAAGTCGGGCCTCGCCGAAGATTTGCTCGACACGATGGGCGTGCTCTTTGGGCCGATGCGCGGCGGCCTGGCGATCGCGGTGGTGGTGGTCGGCGCCCTGCTGGCGGCGACCACGGGCGTGGTGGCGGCGACGGTGGTGGCCATGGGCATGATCTCGCTGCCGATCATGCTGCGCTACAACTACGACAAGCGCCTGGCCTCGGGCGTGATCTGCGCCTCGGGCACCCTGGGGCAGATCATCCCGCCCTCGGTGGTGCTGGTGGTGCTGGGCGACCAGATCGGCGTCTCGGTGGGGCGCCTGTTCATCGGCTCGCTCATCCCGGGCCTGCTGCTCGCCGGCGCCCTGGCCTTCTACTGCTGGACGGTGGCCCAGCTGCGGCCCTCCATGGCACCCGCCTTGCCCCTCTCGGCGCGCACGCTCTCGGGCGGCGCCCTGGCCCTGCGGGTAATCAAGGTGATGATCCCGCCGCTGCTGCTGATCCTGGCGGTGCTCGGCTCGATCTTCTTCGGCCTGGCCACCGCCACCGAGGCCGGCGCCGTCGGCGCCCTCGGCGCCACCCTGCTCGCCGCCGCCAACGGGCGCCTCAACTTCAAGACCTTCCGCGACGTCTCCGACACGACGATGCGCACCACCACCATGGTGCTCTTCATCCTGATCGGCTCGACGGTCTTCTCGCTGGTCTTCCGGGCCCTCAGCGGCGACAAGTTCGTCTTCGACATCATGGCCAACCTGCCCGGCGGCTACCTGGGCTTCATGCTGATCAGCATGCTGATCGTCTTCTTCCTCGGCTTCTTCATCGACTTCTTCGAGATCTGCTTCATCGTCATCCCGCTCTTCGTGCCGGTGGCCATCGCCCTCGACATTGACCTGATCTGGTACGGCGTGCTGCTCGGCGCCAACCTGCAGACCTCGTTCCTGACCCCGCCCTTCGGCTTCGCCCTCTTCTACCTGAAGGGCGTAGCCCCGCCCGAGATCTCGACCACCGACATCTACCGCGGGGTGCTGCCGTTCATCTTCGTGCAGCTAGCGGTCGTGATCCTGATCGTGGTCTTCCCCAGCCTGGTCACCTACCTGCCCTCGATCTCGTTCGGGCGCTAGCCGCCCCCGCCGGCAAAGCGCAGCCCCCGGTCCAAGTGGACCGGGGGCTGTCGTTTCGGGCCGCTGACTGGCCTGGCTACGAGGCGGGGTTGTTGTAGACGAAGTTCGTGAAGGGGAACTCGTTGGTCTGGTTCCAGCGGTAGACGCGGTCGCGGAACTGCCGCCAGGGCTCGTAGATCGTGGCGAACTGGGGCGTGCTGGCGGCCGTCTCCTCGTAGAGCTCGAAGGCCGCCGTCTGGGCCGCGGCCAGGATCTCGTCGGGGTAGTTCCTGAGCTCGATCCCGCCGCCGACGATCTGGTCGAGGGCGTCGCCGTTGAGGGCGTCGTACTTGGCGAGCATGTTCAGGTTCGACTCCCAGGCGGCCACGGCGAAGATGCGCTGGTACTCGGCGGGCAGCTGGGCCCACTGGTCGTTGTTGACCACGGCGTGCAGGGCGGGCCCGGGCTCCCACCAGCCGGGGGCGTAGTAGTAGTCGGCGGCGTCGGGCAGGCCGAGCTTCTGGTCGTCGTAGGGGCCGACCCACTCGGCGGCGTCAATGGCGCCGGTCGAGAGGGCCTGGAAGATCTCGCCGCCGGGCAGGGTCTGGGTGACGACGCCGAGGCGCTCCATCACGCGGCCGCCGAAGCCGGGGATACGCATCTTGAGGCCCTGCAGGTCGCTCAGGGCGTTCAGCTCGCGGCGGAACCAGCCGCCCATCTGGGCCCCGGTGTTGCCGGCGGGAAAGGAGCTGACCCCGAACTCGGCGCCGAGGGTGTTGATCGCGTCGTTGCCGCCGCCGTGGTACATCCAGGCGTTCTGCTGCTGGGCCGTCAGGCCGAAGGGCACCGAGGTGCCGAAGGCCCAGGCCGGGTTCAGGCCGACGTAGTAGTACAGGGCCGTGTGGCCCGACTCCACGGTCCCCTGCTGGACGTTCTGCACCACCTCGAGGCCGGGGAAGAGCTCGCCGGCGGGGAAGGTGGTGATCTGGAACATGCCGCCGGTCAGCTCGCTGACCCGCTCGGCGAGCACCGTGGCGCCGCCGTAGATCGTGTCGAGGGCCACGGGCCAGCTGGTGCCCATGCGCCACTCGACGGCGGGCAGCGACGAGCCCTGGGCCGGGGCCTGGGCCTCGGGCGCCGTCGGCTGCGCGGCCGCGCCATCGGCTGGGGTGGACTGCTGGGTCGCAGGGGGGGCGCCCGCACATGCCGCGAGGGTCATGCCAAGGCCGCCGATCACACCGACAGTGGCACCGCGCAGAAACTCACGCCGTTTCATGCCTTGCTCCTGAGCATCTGTACTTAGGACACCGGGAATGTCCCTATTGTACAGTACGGCGCAGTTTCAAGCAAATATTCCCTGTGCATCGGCGGTGCGCGTCGCCCCCGCGGGGACAATCACCCCAGGGCGAGCAGGACAATCGCCAGGGTGGCGATGCTGACCATATTCGAGAAGAGCACGGTCGTGGTCACGAACTCGGGCATGAGCCGGTTCTCCATGGCGATGATCGAGACCAGCACAGCCGTGGGCATGCTGGCCTGCAGGATGCCCACGTTGCGCTCGAGCTCGGGCAGGGCGAACCAGCCCACCGTGGCGAAGGCCAGCAGCGGCCCGCCCACCAGCCTGATCGCGCTGGCGATCAGCAGGTCGCCGCTCAGCTTCGGCACGCCCGCGGCGGCCAGCTGGGCCCCCAGCACCACCAGCATGATCGGGATCATCGCCGAGGCCAGCAGGTCGAGGGGCCGCAGCACCACCTCCGGCAGGCTCACCCCCGTCCAGTTCACCAGCAGGGCCGGCACCAGGGCGATCAGGGCCGGCGTGCGGAAGACCTGCCCGGCCATCGCCAGGCTGAGGCCCCGGCTGAAGTTGGCCGCCGTCACGCAGACCACGAAGGCCAGCACCAGGTTGGCCAGGAAGTAGACCGTGGCCACGCCCAGGGCCTCGGGCCCCTCGGCGAACTGGATGATCGGCAGCCCGAAGTTGCCCACATTGCCGAAGGCCGCGATCATCACGAAGGCCGCGGTCATCGCCGCCGAGCGCCGCAGCAGCCGGGCGACCACGAAGGCCAGCACGATCGTCGCCACGTAGACCAGGGTGATGAAGCCGACCATGCGCCCGGCCAGTGTGGCCTCGATGCGCGTCTGGCTCAGGATGTTGAAGACGAAGGCCGGCGTGAGCACGAAGTAGGCCAGGCGCGAGAGGGTGCGCACCTCGAGCTCGAGCCGGGGCCCGACCAGGTAGCCCAGGAGCACCAGCGAGAAGACCGGCACGAGGACGTTCAGGAAGATCGGAAGCAGCTGCGACATCGGGTGGCTCCTGAGGGGCAGAGATCGCTGGGCGATGGCCCGCCAATCATACCACCACTCGCCGCCGCCCCCGTCCGCCACCCTCGTCCGCCGCCCCTTGCCCGCCCCCGCGCGGTATGCTACAATTGGCGCTACCCGGCGTCACAGACGCCCCGCCGCGCCCACAGAGGGGAGTGAGGAGCCACACCTATGCCCGATGTCTCCGGCCGCAACCCGGCGATCGTCCTCGTCGAGGACGAGCCCGACATCCTGATCATCCTCCATCGCCTGATGCGCGATCTCACCGGCGGCTACGACATCGTCACCGTCAACGGCGGCGCCGACGCCCTGGCCCAGATCGCCCTGCGCACCGTCCCCCTCGTGATCACCGACTACAACATGCCCGGCATGAACGGCCTCCAGCTCGCCGCCGCGATCAAGGAGACCTCGCCCGAGACCCGCGTGGTCATGATCACCGCCTACGCCACCCCCGAGCTCGAGAAGAAGGCCCGCGAGCAGCGCGTAGACTACTACCTCCCCAAGCCCTTCCCCCTCGACCGCCTCGAGCAGATCGTCCGCGACGTGCTGAAGTAGCTCCCCCTCACCCCCTTTTCAGAACGCTCTCATTGCCCCCGTCGCGCGCCTGCGGCTAGGATGCCCGGGCGTACTGCGCTCGACGGAGGGCCCCCGATGACCGACCTGCTCAACTTCTTCCCCAGCATCCTCCTGGGGGTGATGGTCTTCCTCACCCTGATCCTGCTGCCGCTCCTCGGCGACGAGGCGCCCCGCAGGCGCGACGACCGCCAGCGCACAGACGAGATCCGCGTGCCGGTAAGCATGAAGGATGAAGGCTGAAGGTTGAAGTCCGTCCTTCGCCTTGAGCTCTGCGCGTTCAATCCTGCTCGGCCAGTAGCTGCCGCGCCAGTTCAAGGGCCTGCTCGCGCGTCGTGATCTCGCCCGCCGCCTGGGCTTCGCCGATCGCGCGCAGCAGGGCGCCCACCCGCGGGCCCGGCCCGATCCCCAGGGCCTCCATCAGCCCGTGCCCGTCAATCAGCGGGGCGCGCCGCTCAGGCGCCGGGGCGTAGTGGACCTCGAGCAGGGCGCCGACCCACTCCAGGTGCGCCGCCCACCCCCCCGGGTCCAGGTTCGGCCCCCGCGTGGCCAGGTGGTCGGCGAGCTCGTGCAGCAACACGTCGGGCCCGGCGTCGCCCAGGTCGCGGAAAAGGCGCACCACCGCCCGCGGCGTCACCACCTCGCTCGTGCGCAGCTGCCCGGGGCGCATGTGCTCGCGCACCACCAGGGCCACGTAGGCGCCGTCCTGCCGGCTCATGCGCAGGCGCCGGGCGACCCGCGCCGCCACCTCGGCCCCGATCGTCTGGTGGTCGTAAAAGCTCACCTTGCCGTCGGGGTGCACCTCCTTGGTCTGCGGCTTGGCGACGTCGTGCAGCAGGGCGGCCAGCTTGAGCAGGGCTGCCCGCCGGTGCCCCCCCGCCCGCCGCTCGCCCAGCAACGCCGCCAGCCGGTCGGCGAAGGGCAGCTCGTCGCTCAGCCCCGGGTAGGTCTGCACAGCCACGGGCAGCCCCTCGCGCGCGAGCGGGGCCTCTGCCGCGGCGCCCGGCCCGCCGCGCCGCGCCGCGGCGATCAGCCAGTCGAGGGCCGTTACCGTCTCGAGGATGTGGGCCAGGACGGGCAGGAAGTGTACGTTGGGCTGGTCGCAGTCCCTGGCCGGCTCGAGCTCGGGGATCAGCCGGGTCAGGGCGCCGCAGTCGTCCAGGTAGCGCAGCCACGGCGCCGCCGAGGGGGCGTCGAGCAGCTTGAGCAGCTCGTCGCGGGCCCGCTCGGGGGCGACGCCGGCGAGCCCGGGGGCCGCCTCGCGCATCAGGGGCGCCAGCCCCGGGTCGGGCCGCAGCCCCAGGCCCGCGCACAGGCGGGCGGCCCGCAGCACGCGCAGCGGGTCGTCGCGCGGGCTCGTCGGCCCGCAGGCCCGCAGCACGCCCGCCCGCAGGTCCGCCAGGCCGCCCGTGGGGTCCAGGAAGGCGGAAGGCCGGGCAGAGCTGACCGCCGAGCTTTGGTCTTTGGTCCTTGGTCTTTGGTCTTCGCCCGTCAGGGCGACCGCGAGCGCGTTGACCGTGAAGTCGCGCAGGCGCAGGTCGGCCTCGATCGTGGGCCCGCGCAGGCCCGCCAGGTCCAGCGTGAGCGGCGGCGCGCCGGCGATGACCACGCGCCCGGTGGCGCGGGCGGCGTCGAGCGGCACGAAGGCGGCGCCCCTGGCGTCGGCGTAGGCCCTGGCCAGGGCGAAGCCGTCGCCCGCCACGGCCACGTCGAGGTCGGTGGGCGAGCGGCCGAGGGCGAGGTCGCGGGCCGCCCCGCCCACCAGCCACGCCGCGACGCCCCGGGCGCCAAGGAAGGCGGCGAGGTCGGCCAGGAGCGCGGCGAGGGCCGGGCCCATCCCGGGGCTAGGAGTATCGCTCATATGGTCACTGCCTACGCTAATGCGCCCCGCCAGAGTTTTGCCTGGAGTCGAGACCAAAGACCACCGACGAAGGACCAACCGCTCAGCTGCCGTCAGGCTCTGGTCCCTGAACCCTGTCCAGCCCTGCCATACGTTTGCTCGCCGGCATTATTAGGCCGGCTCTGCCGACGTCTCTTCCTGGTTTTACGTGCCCGCCCTGTCCGGTGCGGCACACGAGCGAGCGCTGTCCGGCCTTCGTCTTTGGTCCTGCCGGGCAGGGCGGTGCGCCTGCCAGGGCTACGGCCGCGCCGCGAGGACCTTGTACGCCGAGCTCTGGGCCACAGCCTCCACGCGCCTGAAGCGGGGCCGCAGGTGGCGCTCGTAGGGCAGGAAGCGGTTGGCCACCAGCAGCAGCCGCCCGCCCGGGGCCAGCAGGGCGCGAGACTGAGCGAAGAAGGCCTCGGCCATGGCCGTGTCCACCGCCTTGCCGGCGTGGAAGGGCGGGTTGCTGACCACCAGGTCGTAGCTTCGCCCCGCGGCCGCCTCGAGGGCGTCGCTGGCCTCGGCCGAGGCGCCAACCAGGGCCAGGCGGGCGATGTTCTCGCGGGCCGCCGCCACGGCCAGCAGGCTCACATCGAGCATGTCCACCCGCGCCGCGCCGAGGCGGGCCGCCGCGACGCCGAGGGGCCCGTAGCCGCAGCCGCCGTCCAGCACCCGCAGCCCCGCGCACGAGCCCATGTGCTGCAAGAGCAGGGCCGTGCCCTCGTCGAGCCGGTCGTAGCTGAAAATGCCCGGCAGGCTGGCCAGCTCGACGGGGCCGCCCGGCAGCTCGGCGCGCAGGGTGTGCCAGGTGCCGGGGGCGATGCCGGGCGCCCCGGCCCACGGGGGCGCGGGGGGCGGCTCCTGAGCCCGCACCGCCTCGCCCACGCGGCAACCGCGCCCGTAGCCGAGGGTGTGGGCCGCGCCGAAGAGGGCCGCGGCGTCGGCGATCAGGGGCTTGATGCCCCCGCCGTTGGCGCCCGCCAGGTCGAGCAGCCCGCCCGGTCGGAGCAGGCCGTGGGCCTCGACCAGCCAGCGCCGCCCCAGGGCCCGGCTCTGCGGCGCCAGCACCACCACCCGGTCGAAAGACGCCGCGCCCTGGGGCAGCAGGCTTGGCGCCTCGCTCACCGTCGCGCCGGCGACTCCGTTGGCCGCGAGGGTCAGGCGGGCCAGCCGCACGGCGATCAGGCTGGGGTCGCTCAGGGTCAGCTTGCCGCCGCGCAGCCGGCGGGCCAGGGCCGCGCCCAGGGCCCCGTTGCCGCAGCCCAGCAGGGCGACCCGCTCGCCCGGCGCCGGCTCGATCAGCTCGGCGGCCAGGGCCGCCACGTCGCCTACGGCCGCGCCGCCGGGCAGGCCCGCCTTGCCCGCCACCCGCACCGGCTCGCCCCCCAGGGTCCCCGCCAGAGTGAAGGTCGTGCTGTAGTCGTCCGCGCTCATCTGGGCCAGTGTAGCACAAGGGGCGCCGCGGCCGGGCGCGCTTCGTGGTATAACTGCGCGGGGACGCGGCGGAGCAGGAGCGCGGAGATGGCGAGTCTGGACATGGCGGACGGCGGGTGGCTCGAGGCGGCCCGCCCACGCATTGGGGAGGCGCTGGACGCCGAGGGCGTGCCGGGCCTGGTGGTGGCCGCGGCGCGCGCCGGGGACGCGCCCGCGCACCTTGTGCTGGGCGCCGACGCGGCGGGCGCCCCCCTCGCGGCCGACTCGCTCTTCCCCGTCGCCTCGCTCACCAAGCTCGCCACGGCCCTCGCCGCCCTGCGCCTCGTCGCCGTCGGGGCCATCGAGCTTGACGCGCCCCTGGCCCGCTACCTCCCCGACGCCGCGGCGGCCCGCCCCGGCGTCACCCCGCGCCGGCTGCTCAGCCATACGGCCGGCCTGCCGCTCGATCTCGCGCCGGGCGCCGCGCCCTACGAGCACGGCCTGACCTGGGCCGCCCTGGCGCGGGCCTGCCTGGCGACGCCCCTCGCCGCCGCGCCGGGCGAGCGGGTCTGCTACAGCAACGTCGGCTACGGCCTGCTGGCCATCGCGGTCGAGCGGCTGACAGGGCGCCCCTTCCCCGCGGCCCTGCGCGAGCTGGTCCTCGGCCCCCTCGGGGTCGAGGGCTTCCTCGGCGAGGCGCCGCCGCGCCCCGCGGCTCACCTCGGCGGCCGGCTGGGCGAGCACGCCGGCAGCGACCGCGAGCCCTTCAACTCGGCCTTCTGGCGCGGGCTGGCCCTGCCCTGGGCCGGGCTCGTCACCACGGCGTCTGGGGCCCTGGCCCTCGTCCGCGCCTTCGGCGGCGCGCCGGCCGGCTTCCTCCCGCAGGCACTGCTCGCCGAGGCCACGGCCGACCAGACCGGCGGCGCGCCCGGCGGCACGCCCGGCTTCCTCCAGTGGCCCCGCTGCCCCTGGGGCCTCGGCCCCCAGCTGCGCGGCGCCAAGCGGCCCTTCTACCTGCCGGCCGCGGCCTCGCCCGCGACATGCTCGGCGACGCGGCTCGAGAGCAGGCC
>DAOLDO010000073.1:0-13247 GCA_035327325.1 Chloroflexaceae bacterium
TGGCCCAGGACCGCGCCGAGCAGCAGCGCGAGGACGTGATCGAGCAGGAGCTGCTCAGAAGGTTACGTGAGGAGCTCAAGCAGCGCGGCGACTTCGCAGGTGTCCATCTCGCCCCAGCCTCAAGCGCTGACGTGAGCGATGACCGGGAGGCGCGGCTCGTCGTACTTGGACCGCTCACGCCCCACGCCCCGCCGAGCAAGCAGGCGCGGTCTGAGGCCCGCGAGCAGGCGAAGAGCATCCTGGAGACGCGTGGAACGGCACCGCGGCGCTACAAGAACACGCTGGCCTTCCTCGCCCCCGATGTGCAACGCTTGGAGGAGCTGGTCCAAGCCACCCGGCAGTACCTCGCCTGGAAGTCGATCGAGGACGAGGCTGAGACGCTCAACCTCGACGCTTTCCAGAAGCGCCAGACCGAGACGCGCTGCAAGCAGGCGGACGAGACGGTGAAGGGGCGCATCCCCGAGACCTACGTGTGGCTGCTCGTCCCCTCGCAGCCGAAGGACGCCGACGAGCGGCCGATCCTTAACGCACCCGTCGAGTGGGAGGAGCTGCGGCTCCAGGGCCCCGACCCGATCGTCGTGCGGGCGAGCAAGCGCATGCGCAACGACGGCTTCCTCATCACGCAGTACGGAGGCATCCCGCTGCGCCTGGAGCTCGACCGCATCCCCCTCTGGCGTGGCGACCACGTCGGCCTGAAGCAGCTCGCCGACTACTTCGCCGAGTACCTCTACCTGCCGCGGCTCAGAGACAGCTCGGTGCTCCTTGGCGCTGTGGCGCAAGGCCTCGGGATGCTCACCTGGGAGGAAAGCTTTGCCTACGCCGAGCGCTTCGACGCGGGGTTAGGGCGCTACCAAGGCCTGATCTTCGGCCAGGCGCGGACGGTGGCCCTGGACGAGTACGGGGTGCTGATCCAGCCCGCGGCGGTACTGCGGCAGCTAGCGGCCGACGATGAGGTCCGTCGGCGGAAAGAGGCCGAGGAGGCCGCTCAACGGACCGCGGTGACCTATCCAGATCCTACGCCTTCACCCATCCCGGCTGCTGATGGGACCATCGGGGCGAGTGGCTATTCGACGACGCCTCTACCTGTAACACAGCCCGTAACACCCCGCCCCCGGCGCATGCGGCGCTACCACGGGGCAGCGAAGCTCAACACGCTGAAGATGGCCACCGAGGCGGGCAAGATCGCCGAGGAGATCCTGACCCACCTGGCCGGGCTGCCTGGGGCAAAGGTGCGGGTGACGCTGGAAATCGAGGCCGAGATCCCCGAGGGAGCCCCCGACCACGTCGTCCGCACCGTTACCGAGAACAGCCGCGTGCTGAAGCTGGAGAGTTACGGCTTCGAGGAGGAGTAGTTTCAGTGTGGGGAAGCACATTTGCGCACGGGGTCGTCCGTACACTGATCGTATGGAGGGACGCCAGACCAACTACACACTGACACAGTCTGATGCCGGCCAGCGTCTGCTGGAGGGGTGGCTGCCGCTAGCGGAGGAAGCGAGCCGGCTCTACGGGTGGGATCTTGATTCGGCTGGTTTGGAGGCGCTCATTTTGCGGGCAGCGCCAAGCCTGGCCCAGAGTCGAACCACACTTGAGGCACGGCTCAGCCTCTGGGCCGCTTATCAACGCCACCGCGCACACGAGGACGCATGACCAACCAGGGTGGTGGTACCAAGCGGAGTTCCTGGCTGACGTTCCGGCGTCGGCTGCTGCTGGTGCGCACGCTCCTGCATGCGCCGGCGACGAGTGCTGAGCTGGTCGCCACGATCAATGCTGAACTCGGCGAGCAGGGCTACCCCGAGGCGGTCGCTGCAGCATTGAAGCATGACTTCGATGCCCTCAAGGGTGAGTACGGCTGCTCCATCATCTACGACCGCCCCAGCCGGCACTACACTCTGGCCGACCTCGGCGAGCTGGCCCTGCTCGATCTGCCCGACCCCTGCATGGAGGCGTTGGCCTTTCTGGAGGCGAGCTTCCCCGAGGGCAGTGGCTTGCCCGAGCACGCCAACCTGCGCGAATTGCTGGAGCGGGTGGTGCTTCTGCTCCCGCCTGCCCGCCAGGCGCAGCACCGACGGCGCCGCAGTACCATCCGTCTCGGCGTCGGCCGAGGGGTGGGCCGTATTGACCCCGACGCCCTGGCGATCGTCAAGTATGCCGTCGAGGAACGGCGTGAGCTCGCCTTCGACTACCTGAGCACGTTTGACACCGACACCCCGCGTCATCACCGGGTGGCCCCCTACGGCATCACCTTCCGCCCCGAGGGCCACGGCTATCTTGACGCGACGGTTCTGGAGGTGACGCCGACGGGTGGTGAGGTAGTCCACGCGGCGATCGACTATCGGCTCGACCGGATAGTGCCCGGCACCATCGCCCTCCTGCCGACGGTGCTCCCGCCGATCCGCCCCTCCCCGCCGAGCTACCAGCTGCGCTATACCTTGGTGCCCCAGGTGGCCCGCCGACGCGACGTTGCTACGTACTTCCCCAACACCGTGATCACCTATCACGACGACGGGGGCGCTACCGTTACGGGCGCCACGACAAACCTCTGGCAGGCCCGACAAATCCTGCTCCGCTACGGCGACGCCTGCCTGGTTCACGAGCCGCCAGAGCTCGTGGCGCTGTTCCGAAAGACGTGCGAGGGGCTTAACCGACTGTATAGAACTTCTACCTGAGATTGCTGCTCTAGTTCTGGATAGTGATTCGGAAACCACCAATTACAATTGGTAATTGAGCACTAAGTCTGGTTGACGACCAATGTTTTCTGTAGATGGCAGGGTCTGACCGAGGATGTAAGTACCAGAGGTTTTGAGAAGCGGGAAAATATCGAGCGGCTGAAGCTGAATACTACCGGCCGGCACACTACACAGCAGAGTTTCATATGCCCCGCATGTTTCCCGAAGTTTTCCTCCGCACCGAGCCGCAATATGAGGCTGAGCGACGCGTCTTCACGCTACTGTGCGATAGGCTTCCTGACGACTGCACCGTCATTCACGACTGTAGCTGGATGCTTATTCCCGCCCTGCGGCCACAGCAAGTGCCGCAGATTGATTTTGTGGTTTGCCTCCCCTCCATTGGGATTATCACGGTTGAGGTGAAAGGGGGCGTCAGAATTTGGCGAGACAAGGGCATGTGGTATGGGCAGACGCGAGGCGGGCATACCTTCCCCTACAAGCGCCCACCACACGAGCAGGCCCGCGACGGGGCTATGTCGCTCGCACGCCTAATGCAAACTACCACCCCCGGATTTCCGGCGTACCGGATCGTGCATGCCGTATGCTTCCCCGATGTGGATGTTCCCTCCGAGTCACTCGACGCAACGCTCGACCGAGCCATTGTGATCGACCGTGGCGATCTCGCCGATATTCCGTCTGCGTTCGCACGGGTCTCTGACTACTGGCGTGCCCACGGTCACCTGCGACCACCACACCGCGGCCCAGCGGTCACCGCCGAGATGGAGCGGGCTCTGATCGACACCCTGGCTCGCAACGTCACCTTCGCCCAGCTGCTTCAGCGCACGATCGAGATCGAGCGCAAGGCCGTCACCGCCATCTCGGAAGAGCAGGCCGCTGCGCTGCTGGCCTCGCGCGACACCCACCGCTACTCCGTAGCTGGCTGTGCTGGTAGCGGTAAAACACTGCTGGCTCTTACCCTGGCCCGTAAACTCGCTAGCGAGGGATGCGACACGCTCATCTGCTGCGTTAGCCGGCCGCTCTGCGACTACCTCGACAAGCTGACCCGTGATGAGCCTCTGATCCGCGTGGCCACGCTCCACAGTATTGCCGGCGAGCTGCGAGTTGTGATTTCGGGCCGAACCGACGATCTGCGCGAGGACCGACTCGAGGCAACCCTGGACGATCTAGCGAAGCGCATGCCCACTGCGCATCCGAGATGGAGGCGGGTGGACGCGATTATCGTCGACGAGGGCCAGGACATCCCCCGCGCAGGGTGGGAGGTGCTAGAGTACGTCGGCCACCGTCCAGGCGAGCAGCCGTTCATCGTGTTCTACGACGACAACCAAGCCGTCTTTCGCGCTCCTGATGGTCTGCCGTCGGTCACACACACGCTGACACGCAGCTTCCGCACGACGCGCGAAATCCATCAGGAGGTGCTGGGCCTCTATCGTAACCCCGCCGTGATCCCTCTCTCCTCCGAGCGCCCTGGCGTCAAGCCACGCTTTGCAACCTACGAGCCCAACTGGCCTGGCGGGTTGCGCATGGCTCTTGACCGCATCCTGACTCAGCTGCGCGCCGACGGCGTACGTGATCAAGATATAGTCGTGCTCACCCCCCGCGCCCAAAGCGACTCGGAGTTGTGGGTCATCGGACCTGAGCTCGGCCTTGATAGCAACGATACGCTGCCGAACGGCATCAGATGGGACACCATCCGCCGCTTTAAGGGACTCGAGAGTCCAGTGGTGATCGTCGTCGAGGTTGAGTCCGACATCACCGGCCACCCACAGAGCGAGGCATTGCTGTATATCGCCTACTCCCGGCCTACCACCGCGCTCTACGTACTCTACGCTGCCAACGTGGACGAAGCCGATGTGCGACCACGGCTGCGCCAGCGAGTGCTCAGCCCACTCCTCCAAGGCCTCGACCGCTACCAGCGGCGTGCCGTCGAGGCCGGTGTGGGTCGCGCTCTGGTGCGAGCTGGGGCGGGCAGCGGTAAGACCCGTGTGCTCACGCGACGCATCGCCTACCTTAGTGACCACTACGGCCTTGCACCCGAACAGATTCTTGCCGTCACCTTCACGCGCAAAGCGTCCCGGGAGATGCGGACGCGCCTCGAGCGCCTGCTTGGGGTGCAGCGAACCAGTAAGCTCCTAATCGGGACATTTCACCACCTATGCAGCAAGATCCTGCGGAGCGAGATCCCGCGTCTGCCTGATCAGCGCTTCCTTGGTCGCACCACCGGGATGGTGATTCTAGACGAGCAGGACAGCAAGGCTCTCTGCCGGGAAATCACTCAGGTTACGACCATCCCCCCTGACGCGCTGCGGGCCTTTATCGCCCGCAACAAGCGCGAGGGAACGCTCCCCGGCGAGTGGACGGAGGCGCCCGAAAACGATCGGGAGCAAAAGCTGCGGGAGTGCTACTGGCACTACGAGGAGCGCCTCAAGCAGCAGGACGCCGCCGACTACGACGATCTGCTGCTGCTGGCCGTCAAGCTGCTAAAAGGGCATCCCCAGGCTCGACTTCGCCTTCGGCGCCGCTTCAGGGCCATCCTAGTGGATGAGTACCAGGACACTAATGCCATCCAGCTCGATTTGATCCGCCTGCTGGCCACGGACGACAACGGCATGCCTCTGGAGGGCCATAGCCTCTTCGCCGTGGGCGATGCAGCGCAGAGTATCTACGGCTGGAGGGGTGCTGACTACCAGATCTTCCTCAACTTCTCCAAGCATTTCCCTGATGCCGAGACCTTCGAGCTCCGTCGCAACTACCGCAGCGTCATCCCGATAGTGGAGGTTGCCCAGACCATCGCCGACCGCAGTTTCACCGGTGTCGACCGCCTCGACGTCGAGGCTGACCGCCGCGATCTCGCCCCCGAGGCGCTGGTGTGGGAGTCACAGACCACCGAGGAGGAGGCCGAGCAGGTCGGGGGCTACATCGAGAACCTGGTGCGTCGGCGCAAGATTCCGCCGCGCGAGATCGCCGTGTTATTCCGTGTGCTGCGCGGCCGATCCGCGGCAACCGCAGCGATCAAGGCGCTCGAGGAGCAGCTCTTCCGCCGCCACATACCTTACCACACCCACGGCCTACAAGCCTTCTACCGCAGCGAGATCGTCCGCTCCATGCTCGTTGTGCTGCGCGCGATCGTCGCACCCCAGGACGACAGCCGGGTGCTTGACCTACTCTCCTTACGCCTGGCCCCGGGGATCGGGCCAGCGACATTGGAGCGGCTGAAGGCAGCGCCGGCGATCCTGGGGGTGCGGACGATCTGGGAGGTGCTTACGCTCGAGCGTGAAATCGGCCTGCCCGGGATGCGGGGCACGGAGCGTCTGAGCACTACCCGTAGCGACATCGGAATCCCGGGGGAGCGCCGCGGTGTCCTAATGAGCGTTGGCGAAGCCCTGACTGAGCTCCACCGCATGTATCGTAGTGACTCTTCAGTCATCAACCTGATCACGAACGCGCGAGCGAAGCTCAACTTCGATATCTTCTACCAGAAGGACGACACCGCCGATCAATTCCACGGCTTGCTCAACATCCTGGCACGAACGCTGACACAGGAGATGGAACAACGCGAGGCCGACCTGGCCGAGACCCTCGCCTCGTTCGCGCTACTGGAGACCGCCGACGACGACAGCGCGACCGAGGCTGACGATGGCGGACGCGTCTCGCTCATGTCCATCCACCGTGCGAAGGGGTTGGAGTTTTACGCGGTGATCGTCCCGGGCATGGAAGAGGGGGTGCTTCCGAGCGAGCGACGTGGCAATGATGACGACGAGGACGGGAGCGGGCCTAGTGTGCTGGGGCCATCAGCGCGGGCAGCGCTGCTCGAGGAGGGCCGGGTCTGCTACGTCGCTCTCACACGAGCACGCGACGAGTTGGTGCTCTCTTACGTAGCGTACCGCGACGGCGATCTGAAAGCAGAGCCCGCGAAACCTTCACGCTACCTGGAGGCGGTGCGCCGAGTACTGGTTTCTCGCGCCGAAGCCGCCGAGATTGATGAGATATACCAGCTGCTCGATGAAGAGCGTGGCCTTCCTCCACCTGCCGATGACGCCGCAGAGCAGGATGATATCGTTCTCTTCTGGCGCGAGCCGGCGGTAATCGAGGTCGATTTCAGCGCAGGCGTTTGGACTGAGGAGATGCTACGGCAGCTAGAGCAGCTGAGCCTGCGCTACCACGGCGAGCACCCGTTGCGAGTAGTGCTGCCCGGCGACGATGGGCCAGAAATTCTCGACGGCTTTGGTGTAAGCGTGCTGGGCGATGCTCGCAGCCTTTCGGTCTACCGTCAGGTCACCGGAGCGGCTGTGCGGCGTATCCCACAACCCCTATCGTCAAGCCCAGCAGAGGAACTCTTGTAAGGTTGAAGCGCGTGCTGAGACCACGTTTTGTTGAGCATAAGATAGTTATTCCAGGAACGCCAAGGGCTTGGTCTGTAAGGGCAGCCGAGAAGGCTTATAGCCACCTTGGCAGATACTGTTATTTACGTTGTGCATTTCATGTTTATTCACGCCACTGCTTTCGTAGTCATGATATACTAATAGACCAAATGAGCTAAGGAGGTTGATAAGCAACGTGGATGTACCATCCAAGCGCTTCCAGATACTGTCTCTGGATGGAGGCGGTATCAAAGGCCTCTTCTCAGCGGCAGTGCTGGCCGCCCTTGAGGAGGATCTCAACATTCAGGTGGTTGATCACTTCGATCTTATCGCCGGCACTTCAACGGGAGGCCTGATTGCGATCGGCTTAGGCCTAGGGTTACGCCCTCGTGAGATCGTTGAGTTCTATCTGCGCGAGGGGCCGGCCGTCTTCCCCAGGCGCCTGGGCCTGGCCAGTCTGCAGCACTGGCTGCGCCGAAAGTTCTCCTCCGCACCGCTTGAGACCGCCCTCAAGCGGTGCTTTCGCGATAGGCGCTTTGGCGATAGCAAGAAGCGTCTGCTCATCCCCTCCTACAACCTTGGCGCGGATGACATCTATCTCTTCCGCACCGCTCATAACGAGCGCCTGCGGCGTGACTATAAGGTGCCGGCCTGGAAGGTTGCGATGGCAACCAGCGCTGCGCCGACGTTCTTTCCTGCTGTCCGGACGGTGGACAACACGCGGTTGGTGGACGGCGGCGTGTGGGCCAACAATCCGGCGATGGTCGCCCTAGTCGAGGCGCACAGATTTCTTGATGTGCCCCTTGAGCAGATCGCTATGCTCAGCATCGGGACGTCTGACGCGGTCTCGCAGCGGAAGCTCCAGCTCGACGAGGGCGGGATCCTCGCCTGGGCGACGGGTAGTGCGGTGGTCGATGTGATCATGCGTGGGCAGAGTATTGGGGCGGCCAACCAGGCCACATTTCTTCTCGGCGAGGAGCGCTTCGAGCGGCTCAACCCGGCCGTCGCCGCAAACGAGTTCTCCCTTGACGGGGTGCATAAGGCTGACGACCTCATTGGGAAGGCCTCCCATCACAGCCGCATCTTTGCCCCCACATATCAGCGGAAGTTCGCGGCTCACAGGGCCGTCGAGTTTACGCCGCTGTACTCGTAGAGAGGGCGAGGTCGTATGAGAGTGGGGCTGAAGGAGTCACTGAACCAACTGCTCGCCCGCTTAGGCGAGGAGTTGGACATCCCCGACCACATCTATGAGGACGCCGTGCTGCGTTATGAGGAGGTGGCGGCTTGGCTCCACGCCGAGGGCTCGCCGCTACGCGAGTACGACCCAGAGATTTTTCCGCAGGGCTCGTTCCGCCTGGGAACGACCGTACGCCCGGTTAACAGCGCGGGCGAGTATGACATCGACCTCGTCTGCCGCCTGAAGATCGCCAAAGAGCGCACCACGCAGAAAGAGTTGAAGCACAGGGTCGGCGACCGGCTCAAGGCGCACGACGAGTACAAGGAGATGCTCCGGGAGTCGCGCCGCTGCTGGACGCTCGACTACCCGCAGCAGTTCCACATGGACGTGCTGCCCTGCATCCCAAACCAGGAACGGCCGCCCGGCCTTGAGGCCATCCTTCTCACCGACAAGGAGCTGATTCGCTGGCAGCACAGCAACCCCATCGCGTACGCGAATTGGTTCTACCAGCGGATGGAGCTCGTCCTCGTGCGCGAGAAGGAGTGGCTGATGAAGGCCGAGGGGGCGTACAAGAGCATCGACGAGGTGCCCGAGTGGCGGGTGCGCACGCCGCTGCAGCGGGCCGTGCAGATCCTCAAGCGGCACCGCGACATCTACTTCGCTGAGGACCACGAGCACTGCCCGGTGTCGATTATCCTCACAACCCTTGCGGCGCGGGCATATAACAACCAGGACAACATTTTCGACGCGATCGTCGGAATGGTGCGCGACATGCCCAAACATATCGAGTGCCGCAACGGCAGATACTGGGTTCCTAACCCGGTCGAGCCTGAGGAAAACTTTGCCGACAAGTGGAACGAGAAGCTAGCCAAGCGCATCGCCTTCCTCGCCTGGCTTGAGCGTGTCCGGGAGGACTTCGACACCGCCCTCAAGAGCTACTCATTGGAAGAATCAACCGCACGGCTCAGCAAGGCACTAGGCAGGGCTGATGTCGCCGTCGCTGCCAAATCACTCGGATTGGCGACAGTTGGCCAGCCTATGAGCAAGCGAAGAGCAGCGCCGTACGTGCCGCCGCTAGGCAGTACACGTCATGTCCTTCAGCTGCCGGAGCGTGAGGATTGCCGATACAAAGCCAGCTTGACTGGTGGCTTGTACACGACGCGCAAAAACAAGTTCGATGTCCTCTCTGACAAGCCCGTCCCCAAACACATCCAGATCAAGTTCACCGTATCCACCACGGCGCCCAGGCCATACTCAGTTAAGTGGCAGGTCGTCAACACAGGTGATGCTGCCGAGCGTGCCAACATGCCGCGTGGAGACTTCTACGAGAGCGACTGGTCGGATATGCACGTGCGCTGGGAGCCTACGGCATTCCTTGGAACGCACTGGGTCGAAGCGTTCATTATCAAAGACGGGGTGTGCGTTGCACGGTCTGGGCGAAGGTACGTGAAGGTTAGATAGCCAACTTCCGCCGCATGAGGCCTGTGATGTCGAGAGTGTCACAAACGACGTACCGGCTTCACCCCCTCCTACACAGGTCGTGAACTCTGCATAGTGCGGACTGTTTCAGCCTCCTCTATTGAGATCCCAAGCGCATTTGCGCCTGCATTCTGCGCTACACTGATGACACGAGCACCCGCATCACCCCGAGGTTCCGCCTGTGGACAGCCTACTCCCCATCCTGCTCGCCGCCGTCGCCGGCGCTGCCCTGGCCGCCCTGCTAACCTGGCTGCTTGCCGCCCCACGCATCCAGGCCGCCCAAGCCGCAACCACTGCTGAGCGGGAGCGCGCGATTCGGGTCGAGGCGACGCTTGAGGCCGAGCGGGGCGCCCATGCGAGTCGTCTCGCCGCCCTCCAGGACGCAGAGCAGCGTCTGCGAGACGCGTTCGCAGGCCTCAGCGGCGAGGCACTTGAGAAGAGTTCCGCACAGTTTCTTCAACTTGCCCAGGAGCGGCTAGACCGCCAGCAGCAGGCTGCGGCCCACGACCTGACGCGCCTAGTGGAGCCCTTGCGGGAGACCCTGGCCCGCCAGGAGCAGCAGGTCCGCGCCCTTGAGGAGGCGCGCCAGAGCGCCTACGGCGGCCTGAACACCCTGCTCGCCGAGCTGCGCCAGGACCAGCAGGCCCTCCGGACTCAGACTGACAGCCTGATCCAGTCTCTCCGCAACCCCCGGGTACGCGGGCGCTGGGGCGAGGTGCAGCTGCGCAAGCTTGTGGAGCTGGCAGGCATGCTCGACCACTGTGACTTCGCGGAGCAGCAGGTTACTGATGGGGATGCCCGGCGGCAGCGCCCCGACCTGGTCGTGCGCCTGCCCAACGACCGGCAAATCGTCATCGACGCGAAGGTGCCCCTCGACCGCTTCCTCGACGCGCTGGAGGCGGGCGAGGAGCAGCGCCCCGCGCTCTTTAAGGAGCACGCGGGGGCAATCCGTCGGCATATTGACGAGATGGGGCGCCGCGCCTATCACGCTCAGATCGCCGGCGCCCACACCTTTACGGTGATTTTCATCCCGGGCGAGGTCTTCTTCCAGGCCGCCCTCGAGCACGACCACGAGCTCCTAGAGTATGCCTTCGGGAAGGCCGTGATCCTCGCCAGCCCTACCACACTTATCGCGGTGCTGAAGTCGACCGCACTGGGCTGGCGCGAAGAGGCCTTGTCCCGGGAGGCACGGCTTATTCAGGAGGAGGGGCGTAAGGTATACGAGTCACTCGGTGTGCTTGCCGAACACTTGGGCAAGGTCGGCAAGGGTTTGTCGGACGCGGCGAAGGGCTACAATAGCGCTATCGGCTCGATCGAGGAGCGGCTGCTCCCGCGCGCCCGGCGACTGCACGAGCTCCACATGGGCGAAGCGCCGCCAGTCGGGCTCCGGCCGGCCGAGGCGGAGTTACGTGCATTCAGCCGGCCAGAACTGCTGAGATACCGCGCCGAGCTTGAACCGGACGGCACCGCGCGCCAACTTGCCGATGACTGAGTCCTGGCCATCAGCACCGTATCGCTGATGGCCCTCTGGCCGCACGCATGGAGGAGACCGCTGGTGACGACGCCATCCTCGCCCGCAGGCAGCGTGATCAGCGCCATCCTGCGCTACGACGACAAGCAGACCAGCTACAAGATAGCACTCCTCCGGGCCATCAACGACGTGGCGCTGGCCTTCCCGGACATGCACACCCTTGGGCGGGATGTCGCCATCCCCCTGCGCGTGCTGGCTGACGCCTGGATCGGCTACTATTGGCCCTTCGTCGACCCTCACGCCCCGATCTACCAAGGCCCACGGGCACGTCGCGGGGAGGTGCTGCGCAACGACATGGGCTTCCGTCCCGCACTCTCGCAGCTGCGCGCACAGTTCACGCGCGAGCATGGGGCAGATTTCCGCCCTGCCGACGGGGCACTACTAGTCAGCGATATCCAGCACCCGCGCCGGCGTCTCCACTACTCGTCGGAGCTGCTCACCGCGTACCGCGAAGCGTCGCGGGCCGTGCAGCGCGTGATCGAGATGCCGATCCGCTACGCGGGTCCGCCCGGCTCTGAATGGGCGGTCTTCCCTCGCCCCGTCCGTGCGGACGCCCTCGGCCCCTCCGTGGCCCCTCTCCCGGGTAGCCGGCAGTCCGACCGCTGCCTGGTCGTACCTGCCGAACTCTGGGCCACCTTCCGTACGGTTTCTCTTTGGGTCGAGTCGCTCTGCATTCACGAGTGGGCGCTATTCAGCGAGACGGTTGACCAGGGCGATGGGCGGCGGGTCAGCCGCGGCCAGGCATACGAGTTCCTCACGAACCGTCCGGAGTCGCGCCAGCCGCTGACGTGGGAGCGGAACCATATCGCCGTGCTGCTGCTCGAGGGCAAGACCTTCGTTTGCCCCTGGACGAGCACCCCGATCCGGCACGGTGATCGCTTCGACCTCGACCACCTCCTGCCAATCGCCGTCTACCCGGTCAACGAGCTCTGGAACTTGGTTCCGGCCGAGCCCGCATTTAACCAGCAGACGAAGCGTAATCGGATCCCCTCGCCGGCCCGCCTGGCGGCGGCGGTGCCACACCTGTCCGCCACCTACGCCCACTACGCGGCCTCATCCGCACTCGCCAACGCCCTGGCGGACGACGTGGGTCGGCGCTTCGCGCGCCTGGTTCCCGGTCCTCCTGACTTCTCGCTCCAGGTCGCCCGGGCAGCCACTGACTTTGTGGATCGGGTGGCCGAGCTGCGGAGCCTCCAGCGCTTTTAGTGCCAGGCTGCGCTCCCCCTGCGGCGATGGAGACGACTTGTCCCGCGTTGCCGGTACGAGGTGTAGATCGCGGATGAAACCTACCACCGCAGCGCGGTAGTTTTTTCGCGTGCAGGTATCTGCCTTCACCAGAAAGGCTCCTGCATGCACCCGCTCATCAAGGCACCGATCACGAGCGCTGTACTCTTCCACAGCTGCTCCGGCGGCTTCCCCCTACACCTCTGCAGTTACGTCCTCCTCGACGCCGATAGCAACAACACTGCTGAACCCGACCAAGTCGTCGTCATCCGCGTGACGGCGCTCAACAGCGAACACTTCCGCAGCGTCTTTACAGGGGCGCTCCTGCTTGTAGCGAGTCGCCTCTTCCCACATGCTGCACTTCGGCAGGCCGGCGTATCCTGGCTGTTGCACATCCTGGTCGATCTGCCCAGCCATCGGCGCGACCCTTGGGGGCCGCGGCCGCTCTGGCCGCTGAGCGAGCTCGCCTTCGACGGCGTGGGCTGGGCAGACGCGCTTGTTGCCTGGATCGCACGTACCGTGCGGAGCACGGGCGAGTAGGTTGTGCAGGTTGCCCCTATGCTACAATGCGAGGGAGACATATTGGTGTGACGATGGAAGGAGCGAGCCCATGCAGACGATAACCGTCACTGAGGAGGTCTACCGCCGCCTCAGCGAGCGTGCGGCGCGGCTCCAGCTCACGCCCGAGCAGCTGATCGAGCAATTCGTCGCCGCTCCTCTGAGCGATGACGACCTGGCTGTACCACCTGCGGGCTCGGAAGAAGCGCTCGCGGCGGTGGCTCGGCTCAGCA
>DAOLDO010000074.1:0-1405 GCA_035327325.1 Chloroflexaceae bacterium
AGCTGATCGTCAGCTCGCGGGTCGCCCCGGGGTCGGGCCCCGCCGTCAGCCTGTGGGCGACGACGACGGCGGGCGCCGTCAGCTCGAGGGGCGCGAAGACGCGCAGCCGGGGCGGCGCCCAGCGGTAGACCTCGCCCGCGGCGGCCTCCTCCTCGCCGTGCAGATAGTCGTAGCTGATCGGCGCTCCGCCGCCCCGCCAGAGGGCCACGCCGTAGCAGACGAGCAGCCCGCAGAGGGCGAGGGCGAGGGGCGCGGCGAGGCGCCGCGACGAGCGAGCGAGGGCGGTGCCCGTAAGCTGGTGCATACGTGTCACGGGGCCGGCTTTGAGACGGCGGGGCCGCGCGCATTATACCAGCGGCCCGCCCGGCGCACGCTGGCACATCACCTGTAGTACCGACGGAGACCCGTCAGCTTCGCAGACGTCTGTCGGGACGGAAGGGCGCCCCACGGTGGGCGCCCACGCAGGAGCGCCCAGGACCGCCCGGCAGGGCCCTGGGGCTGCGGCGGCGCCGGGCGCCGCCAGAGAGGAGCAGGGCATGATCGGGATCCGCGGCAAGAAGGTGCTGGTGACCGGTGGCAGCTCGGGCATCGGCCAGGCCATCGCCGTGCGCTTCGCCCGGGAGGGCGCCGACGTGGCGATCAACTACCGCAAGGGGCGCGACGAGGCCGAGCAAACCCGCGAGCTAATGGATGCCTGCGTGGACGAGATGCGGCGCTGCGGCCCCGACGGCAGGCACATCATCGTCCAGGGCGACGTCTCGGCCGAGGAGGACGTCCTGCGCATGGTCGAGACCACGCTCGCCGAGCTGGGCGGGCTCGACATCCTGATCAACAACGCGGGCATCCAGGAGGCCGTGAACTCCCACGAGATGAGCGCCGAGCAGTTCGACCAGGTGATCGGCGTGAACCTGCGCGGCGCCTTTCTGTGCGCCCGCGAGGCGATCAGATACTTCCTCGCCTCGAGGCGGGCCGGCGCGATCGTCAACGTCTCGAGCGTGCACCAGCTTATCCCCAAGCCGCGCTTCCTGAGCTACTCGATGAGCAAGGGCGGCATGCAGAACCTGACCCGCACCCTGGCCCTGGAGTACGCGGGGCGCGGCATCAGGGTCAACGGGATCGGGCCGGGGGCGACGGTCACGCCGATCAACCGGGCCTGGGCCGACGACCCGGAGAAGCGGGCCGAGGTCGAGCAGCACATCCCCATGGGCCGGGCCGGCGAAGCCGAGGAGATGGCCGCCGCGACGGTCTTCCTCTGCTCCGACGAGGCGGCCTACATCACCGGGCAGACCCTCTTCATTGACGGCGGCCTGACCCTCTACCCCGACTTCCGCGATTCCTGGTCCAGCGAGTGAAGGGGCGCCCCAGCGTGGGCGCCCCCCGTGGGGCGACCGTGCGCCCGATAGGG
>DAOLDO010000074.1:1505-9976 GCA_035327325.1 Chloroflexaceae bacterium
GTGCGCCCGATAGGGGCCGGAGGG
The DNA here is from genome assembly GCA_035327325.1 of Chloroflexaceae bacterium. GTDB lineage: Bacteria > Chloroflexota > Chloroflexia > Chloroflexales > Chloroflexaceae > CAIWXH01. The sequence continues at coordinate 1,530 of DAOLDO010000074.1, forward strand.
GCGCCCCAGCGTGGGCGCCCCCCGTGGGGCGCCCGTACGCCTGATAGGGGCCGGTAGGGGCGCTACGCCACGTAGCCGCGCAGCAGCTCGACCAGCAGGCGCACGCCCACGCCCGTGGCCCCCTTGGTCTGGTAGGGCTTGCTGGGCCGGTCCACCCAGGCGGTGCCGGCGATGTCGAGGGGGCACCAGGGGTGGTCGCCCACGAAGGCGGCCAGGAAGCCGCCCGCGGTGATCGCCCCGCCGAAGCGCCCGCCGGTGTTCTTCAGGTCGGCGATCTCGCTCTTCATCATCTCGCGGTACTCGGGCCAGAGCGGCAGCTGCCAGACCCGCTCGGCGCTGGCCTCGCCGGCCCGGCTGAGCCGGTCGGCCAGCTCCTGGCTGGTGCCCATCATGCCGACGGCGTGGGGGCCGAGGGCCACCATGATCGCCCCCGTCAGGGTGGCCAGGTCCACGATGGCGGCGGGCTCGTAGCGCTGGGCGTAGAACAGGCCGTCGGCCAGGACGATGCGGCCCTCGGCGTCGGTGTTGAGCACCTCGACCGTCTTGCCGCTCAGGGTCTTGACGATATCGCCCGGCCTGTAGGCCCGGTCGCTCGGCATGTTCTCGGCCGCGCAGACGATGCCGACGACGTGGAGGGGCAGCTTCAGCTCGGCCACGGCCTGCATCGCGCCGAAGACCGCGGCGGCGCCGCCCATGTCCATCTTCATATTGTCCATGCCCTCGGCCGGCTTGATCGAGATGCCGCCGGTGTCGAAGGTGATGCCCTTGCCCACCAGGCAGATCGTCGGCCGGCCTTCGGCCTGCCGGCCGTGCTCCATCACGATGAAGCGCGGCTCGTTGGCCGAGCCCTGGCCCACGGCCAGGATGCCGCCGAAGCCGCCCTCGGTCAGCTGGGCCTTGTCGAGCACCGTCACCGTCAGGCCGGCGCGCTCGCCGAGGGCCACGGCCTCCTCGCCGAGGGCGGCAGGGGTCACGTCGTTGCCGGGGCCGTTGGCCAGGTCGCGGGCGAAGGCGACGCCGCGGGCCACCGCCTGCCCGGCCTGGACGGCGCCACGCAGGGCCTCGTCGGCGGCGGGGGCGACGACGACGGCCCGCTCGACCTGGAAGCTCTGGCTCCTGGGCAGGTCGGTCTTGTAACGCATGAAGCTGTAGGCGCCCAGGGCGAGGCCCTCGGCCAGGGCCTGGGCCGCGGCGGCGGGCGGCGCGGGCAGGTCGGCGGCGGGGGCGATCGTGAAGGCGGCGACCTGGAGCTCCTTTGCGCGCTGGGCGGCGGTGGCCGCGGCCTGGCGCACGCCGTCGGGGGTGGCCTCGTCGCGCTTGCCGAGGCCGACGAGCAGCAGGCGGCGGGGCGCCGCGGCGCCCCTGGGGTAGACCAGCAGGGTCTGCTTGGCGCGGCCGGTGAAGTCGGCGGGCTCGATCAGGTCGGCCACCTCGGCGGGCAGCTCGGCGTCCTCGAAGGCCATGAGCACGGCCAGGTCGGCCGCCTCGCGCAGCAGATCGCCCGTCTGAACGATGATCTCCATTCGGTGCTCCGTGGGGTGAACAGGCCGGATTCGGCATATTCTACCCAGGGTTGACGGCCCGCGCAAGGCGGGGTATAGTGGGCCCACTGTTTCGCCCGCGCAGATCAGAGCACAGCAGCACCCTCTATGGGCACCAGCCCCCGCCGCCCGCTCCCGGCGCACGATGCCGTCGCCCCTCGCGCCAGAGTGCGCGGGGGGTTTTTGCATCAGCAGCCAGGCGCCGCCGGCGCCACCGCAACCGAGGAGGAGAACCGTGACCATCAACTGGGACGAGAAGTACGCCCGGGAGGGGCTGACCTTCGACGACGTGCTGCTCATCCCCGCCCACTCGCAGGTCGTGCCGGCCGGGGTTGACGTGTCCAGCCGGATCACCCGCACCATCAGGCTGAACGTGCCGATCGTCAGCGCCGCCATGGACACCGTCACCGAGCACCGCCTGGCGATCGCTATGGCCCGCGAGGGCGGGATCGGCTTTATCCACAAGAACATGACCATCGAGCAGCAGGCCGAGATGGTGCGCAAGGTCAAGCGCTCGGAGAGCGGCATGATCACCGACCCGATCACCTTGCCGCCCGACCGCACCGTCGGCGACGCCCTCGACCTCATGGCCGAGTACAAGATCTCGGGCGTGCCCATCGTCACCGCCGAGGGCGACCTGGTGGGCATCATCACCAACCGCGACCTGCGCTTCGAGAACGACCGCACCCGCCCGATCAGCGCGCTGATGACCAGCCGCAACCTGGTCACCGTGCCCGAGGGCACCACCCTCGAGCAGGCCAAGGCCAAGCTGCACGAGCACCGCATCGAGAAGGTCCTCGTCGTGGACGGCCGCGGCAAGCTCACCGGCATGATCACGGTCAAGGACATCATGAAGCAGATCGAGCACCCCTCCGCCTGCAAGGACGAGCGGGGCCGCCTGCGGGTCGGCGCGGCGATCGGCGCCGGCGGCGACTTCCTCGAGCGGGCCGCCGCCCTGGTGCGCGCCGAGGTTGACGTGCTGACGATTGACACGGCCCACGGCCACGCCCAGGGCGTGCTCGACGCCGTCGCCAGGGTCCGCGAGGCCTTCCCCGACGTCCAGCTGATCGCCGGCAACGTCAGCACCGCCGCCGCCACCGTGGCCCTGATCGAGCGCGGCGTGGACGGGGTGAAGACAGGCCAAGGGCCCGGTTCGATCTGCACGACTCGCGTGGTCACCGGCGCGGGCATGCCCCAGATCACCGCGATCAGCGACTGCGCCCGCGCCGCCGAGCGCTTCGGCGTGCCCGTGATCGCCGACGGCGGCATCAAGTACTCCGGCGACATCGCCAAGGCCATCGCCGCGGGCGCCAACAGCGTGATGATCGGCTCGCTCTTCGCCGGCACCGAGGAAAGCCCCGGCGAGACCATCCTCTACGAGGGCCGCAGCTACAAGACCTACCGCGGCATGGGCTCGATCGGCGCCATGTCGCGCGGCAGCGGCGACCGCTACTTCCAGACCGGCGTCACCGAGACGCGCAAGCTGGTCGCCGAGGGCATCGAGGGCATGGTGCCGTTCAAGGGCCCGCTCCAGGACACGGTCTTCCAGCTCGTCGGCGGGCTCAGGGCCGGCATGGGCTACGTCGGCGCCCCCGACATCGAGACGCTGCGCCGCGACGCCCGGCTGATCCGCGTCACCATGGCCGGCCAGATCGAGAGCCACCCCCACGACGTCACCGTGACCAAGGAGGCGCCCAACTATGAGCGGCGCTAGGGCGCCAGGCCGGGGGGACGCGGGATCGGCCGTCCCCGAAGGCTTCGCCGACATCGTGCCAGCGATGGCCGCGGCCCACGCCCGCATCCTGGCCGCCCTCGCCGCCGAGGGCGTGCGGGTCGAGCCATACCCGCGCCGACTCCCGGAGCCGAACGAGCGGGGCCTCGCCGCCGCCCGCGCCTACCCGATGCAGGGCGTCCTGAAATACCACGGCCTCGCCGACTGGGAGCGCCGCATCGCCTTCCTGCCCAGCATCTCGCTCAACAACGACGCCGCCCACACCGTCACCATGGTGCAGTTCGACCCGGCGCTCGCCGCCGACGAGGCGACCCTGGGCGGCGCCCCCGCCCGCGGGCGCGAGCTCGAGCGGATCGTGCAGACTCTCGACGCCGTGCGCGCCCTCGCGGGGGCCCGCGTCGCCGCCCGCGTCACCACGCGCAACGTGCTCAAGTCGCGGGTGGCCGGCAAGGGTCTCGGCACCAGCGCCGCGGGGTCGGCCGCCCTGGCCGCGGCGGCCGTGGGCGCCCTTTACGGGCCCGATCTGGTCGCCAACACCCGCTTCCTGAGCTGCCTGGCGCGGCTGCTGGCCGGCTCGGGCTGCCGCGCCGCGGCGGGCGGCCTGGCCCTCTGGCTGAGCCACCCCGGCCTCGCCCACGAGGACAGCTTCGCCGCCAGGCTCGACGGCGAGGGCCAGCTCGACGAGGTGCGCCTGGTCACCGTGCCGATCGACTCGCGGGTGGGCCTGAGGACCGAGCAGGCCCACGCCGACGCGCCCCGCTCGGCCCTCTTCAGGGCCTGGATGCTCAGCCGTGGCGACGAGATCCTCGAGTGCCTCGCCGCCGCCCGCCGCGGCGACTGGCGCACCGTCGGCCAGCTCGCCGAGCTGGACAGCATGCGCCTCCACGGCGTCACCATGTCGGGCTCGCGCGAGCACAAGCTGATCGGCTGGGAGCCGGAGAACATCGCCATCTTCCGCATGTGCGACGAGCTGCGCGCCCGCGGCGTCCCCGTCTATGCCAGCACGGACACCGGCCCCACGGCCGTGCTGATCACCCACCGCGACCACGAGGAGGCGGTGGTGGCGGCGGTCGGCGCCCTCGGCCTCGGCCTCGAGGCTGTGCGCGGGCGCATCGGCGGGCCCGCCGCGCTGATCGACCCAGACGAGGCGCGCGCGGAGCTGTAGGCTGCGCCTGGCGCAGGGCCGGGCCCTGCCAACCCGTTTGTTCGTGGGAGGGCCGCCGCCGGCCCTCCCACGCCCACCCGCGCCGGGGCTTGCGCCCCTGGACCCCGCTTAAGATACGCCGCTGCTGTGCCGTCCAGCCCTACCGCCATGCCTCAGTCCTCAAGGATCGGCGCACGCCCTGGCGCGAGTGGGCCGGGCTGCCGGGCACGAGCACGGGTCGGCGGCATGGCCGGACAGCTGGCACACGGCCTGGCGGCCGCCGGGCCGACCACGCCGGCCGGGGCGCCTCGGCGCGCCAGGGCGCCCTGAACGGCAGCGCCCACGTGGCATGACAACGGGCCGGCAGGCACAGCAGAGCTACGGCTTTAGCGGGTCAAGGGCCGCAGGCCCTGCGCGGGAGGGTGTGGGAGGGCCGGCGGCGGCCCTCTCACGAAAAGCAGGCCGGCAAGGATCACCTTGCAAGAGCGGGGTTCAGGGGCGCGCCCCTAGACATTAAAGAGGAAGTGGCACACGTCCCCATCCTGGACCACGTACGTCTTCCCCTCCATGCGCACCGTCCCCTGCTTCTTAGCGGCGGCCATATCGCCGGCGCGCATCAGGTCGTCGTAGGCCACGATCTCGGCCCTGATGAAGCCCCGCTGGATGTCGGAGTGGATGGTGCCGGCGGCCTCGACGGCGGGCGTGTTGCGCCGGATCGTCCAGGCCCGCACCTCGTCGGGGCCGGCGGTGAGGAAGCTGACCAGGCCGAGCAGATCGTAGCTGGTCTGGATCACCAGGTCGCGGGCGGGCTGGCTGATCCCCAGGTCGTCCATGAAGGTCTGGGCGTCCTCGTCGTCGAGCTGGGCCAGCTCGGCCTCGATCTTCCCGGCCAGGGGCACCACGGCGCTTTTCGGGTGGGGGTAGGCCACTGAGGGCGGCGCGCCGAGCTGGGCCTCGCCGATGTTGGGCACCAGGAGCATGGGCTTGGCGGTGAGGAACTGGTAGCCGCGGATCATCCTCTCCTCGTCGTCGCTCATGGCGACGGCACGGATGGGCGTCTCGGCCTCGAGGGCCTCCTGGAGGCGGGCCAGCAAGTCGCGCTCGGCCACGCGCAGCTCCTTGTCCTTGGCGGGCATCTTGGGGATCTCGGCGTTGAGCCGGTTCAGCCGCTTCTCGATGATCGCCAGGTCTGAGAAGGCCAGCTCGAGGTCAACGGCCTGGATGTCGCGGGCCAGGTCCACCGAGCCGTCGGGGTGAGGGACGCCGGGGTCCTCGAAGGCGCGGGCCACGTGGAGCAGGGCGTCGGCCGAGCCGATGTAGTTGAGCAGGGCGGGGGGCAGGCCGCCGCCCTGGCGCCCGCCCCCACTGATCCCGGCCACGTCCACGTACTGCACGTCGGCGTAGGTGCTCTTCTTCGGCTTGAAGAGCCGGGCCAGGGCCTCGATGCGTGGGTCGGGCACCCTGACCGTCGCCAGGTTGGGCTCGAGCTGGCCCGACGAGTAGGCCGCCGTCTCGGCGGTGCCGCGGGTGAGGGCGTTAAAAACCGTCGTTTTACCGCTATTGGCCAGGCCGATGATAGCGATCTTCATAGCTGTCCCATCCAAGACCTACGACCATCTGTCGCATGCTGCTGCCGCCGGGCCAGTATAGCGCGGGCCCGCCGATGGCGCAAACCGCGCCGACGGAGGACGACCGGGGCCGATCGCAGATGAACAATCGTACATCCGATTAACCGCTTTTTCCCTTTCGGCCGTAACGGGGCGGCGCTATAATGCGAAAAGTGTAACAAAGCGCGTTTAGCTTTTGCGATCATCAGCCTTTGGCGGCGACGCCCATAGCAGGCCGGCGCAACTTTTCCCCGCTCCGAAGCGTTCTATGAACTAGGCGACACGTCGCCTGACACGCGGGGGGTTGCGGCAGTCTGGAGCCCGCCTTATGCCCCCGACGGAGGACCTGCGCGAGCTCATCGCCCGCGCACAAACCCGTGACCCGAGCGCCATCAGCGAGCTGTACGACCGCTACGCCGGTCTGCTGCTCCGCTATATGTACGTCCGCGTGGCCGAGCACGAGCTCGCCCAGGACCTGACCCAGGAGGTCTTCATCAAGGTCATCAACGGCATCGAGCGCTTCGAGTACCGCGACGAGAAGGCGTTTATGGGCTGGCTGTACACCATCGCCGCCAACGTGCTCCACAGCCACCAGCGCCGCCGCCGCGTCGTAGCCACCCCGTTCGACACCCGCGAGGACCTGATCGACCAGCGCAGCCAGGACGACGCGCGCACCATCACCGACCGGGTGACGCTGCAGGCCGCCATTGGGCAGCTCACCCGCGACCAGCAGCAGGTACTGGCCCTGCGCTTCTTCGCCGATATGAGCAACAGCGAGATCGCCGGCCTGCTGCGGCGCACGGAGGGGGCCGTGAAGGCCATCCAGCACAGAGCCCTGCAGAGCCTGCAGAAGATCCTGAACCGCGAGGCCGAGGAGCCCGTCGTGACCGCCGGGGGCCGCCCGCCCGCCGGCCCCGGCGCCAGCTACCAGCGCCAGGCCATCCTGACCGAGCGCGAGGTGGGCCGCCCGCTCATCTTCAGCGACCGGCCCTCGCGGTTCGAGGCCCCGGGGGGAGACTAACGGTGCGCCCCGACCTTGCCCACATGCTCGACGAGGCCCTTGAGCGCCTCAGGGCCGGCGCGACGATCGAGGAGTGCCTGCTGGCCTACCCCGAGCACGCCGCCGAGCTCGAGCCCATGCTGCGCACCGCCGCCGCGATCCAGCGCCAGGCGGTCGCGGCGCTGCCGCCCTCCCTCGAGCAGTGGCTCGCCTCGGGCCGGCGCGAGATCGAGCAGATCGCCAGGGCCACCTACACCCGCCCCGAGACCCTGGGCCAGCGCCTCGCGCGCCAGCTGGGCAGCTTCTTCGCCGGCCTCTCGCGCCGCGGGGGGGCGCGCGTGGCCAGCGCCGCCCTCAGCGCCCTGATCATCTGCTTCATGAGCTTCTACACCGTGGACGCGGCGGCCGCCCGCAGCCTCCCCGGCGAGTACCTCTACAGCTGGAAGCTGCTCTCCGAGCAGGCCCGCATCTCGCTCGCGGCCGACCCGGACCGCCGGACCCGTCTCGTCGCCGCCAGCGTCGAGCGGCGCGTGGCCGAGATCGCCGCCCTCACCGAGCGCGGCACCTCCAGCCCCGCCCTGCTCTCCGAGACCGTCCAGCGCCTCGAGGACCAGGTCTCGCAAACGCTGAGCACGCTGCCGGCCGCCAGCCCCGACACCGCCGAGCGCACCGCCGCCCGCGTCGGCCGCCTGCTCGCGCGCGCCCAGTCGGACCTGCAGGCCGCCAGCGCCCCTGATGCGGACAGCGCGATCGTGATCGAGTCTGCGGCCGCGGAGGTCGCCAATCTGATCGAGGATCTGCCCGCGCCCCCGCCCGCCGACGCGGCCGCCGTGGTGCCCCTGCCCAATGCCACCGCCGACCCCGGCGCCGAGCTGGCCGAGGCGACCGCCCGGCCCACCCGCGCGCCGTCCGCCACGGCCCCGCCGATCGCGGTGATTGACCGGCCCGCCGGCGGCGTCAGCACGCCCGGCCGCGCCCCAGCCGAGGCGGCCCCGGGCCTGCCGGAGCCTGGCGCCCCTCAGTCCCCGAGCGGCCCCGGGGAAGACCCCTCCGGCCCGATCGCGCCCACGGCCTCCGCCACGCGCCCGCCGTCCACGCGCACCCCGGGGCCGACCCGCACGGCACAGCCCACGCGCACCCCGGGGCCGACCCGCACGGCGCTGCCCACGCGCACGCCCGCGCCCACGCTCACACCCGCCGCCCCCGCGCCGGGCGGCGCCGGCGACCTGCCCGTGCCCACGGCGACGGCCTCGGCCACGGTCGCGCCGATCGGCGAGCCGGTGGTGCCGCCGACGAACACGGCCACCAGCCCGCCCCCGCCCACGGCGACGCCCACCCGCACGGCCACGCCCTCGCCGACCGAGACCGCGCCGCCCACGGCCACGCCCTCGCCGACCGAGACCGCGCCGCCGCCCACGGCCAC
>DAOLDO010000074.1:10076-13175 GCA_035327325.1 Chloroflexaceae bacterium
CGCCCTCGCCGACCGAGACCGCGCCGCCGCCCACGGCCACGCCCTCGCCGACCGACGAGCCCACGCCCACGGCGATCGGGGATGACCGGCTGGTCGCCGGGCTGCGCCCGCTCCTCGCATGCGTGGCCGTCCAGTCCGACGGGCGCTACATGGCCTACTTCGGCTTCCGCAACAACAGGCCAGGCCCGACGGCGATCGCGGTCGGCCCGGACAACTACTTCGTCCCCGGGCCCGAGGACCGGGGCCAGCCGACCGAGTTCCCCATCGGGCGCAGCGACCCCTTCCCCACCTTCAGCGTGCTGTTCGACGGCGAGCCGCTGACCTGGTTCCTCGGCAACCGCCAGGTCACGGCCTCGCGCGAGACGCGCCCGTGCCCCGCCGACATGCCGCAGACCGTCCAGGACATCGAACAGCCCGCCCCGAACGCCCCGCCGGCCGTCCCCACAGCGACGCCGTAGGCGGTCGGCGCGCGCCCCCGCCCCCCGCGCAGGCCCCGCTGTCACCCACCGATGTATAATATTGGTGACAGCGGGGAGCTTCCCCGCGCCACCCGACAGCGATGGCCTCCTCAGCCCTGCCCACAACCGACGCCGCCCAGCCAGGCTTTGGCCGCCCGCAGCTCATCTACTTCTGTGAGCTCGCGGGGCCGGCCCTGCGCGCCCTGCTCGCCGCCGAGGGGCTGCTGCCCGCCCTGGTGGCCCACCGCCACGGGGTGGCCGTCGCCCTGCGCGAGCTCGACGAGGACACCGCCGAGTCGGTGCGCGTGCTTAACCGGCACCAGGTCCCGGTGGTAGCCTGGCTGCTTCTGCCGCCCGGCGAGGGGTTCTGGTTCAACCTGCAGAACTATCCGCAGGCGATCGAGCGCTACAGGGCCTTCGCGGGGTGGGCGCGGGCCGCGGGAGTGCGCTTCCAGGCCATCGGGCTCGACGTCGAGCCGCCCACGGTCGAGCTCGACCGCCTGCAGCGCTGGGGGGCCCGCGAGCTGGCGCGCCGCCTCTGGCTCGCCCGCGAGAATGTGCTCTTCGCGGCGGCGCGGGCCGCCTACACCGAGCTGATCGCCGAGATCCACCACGACGGCTACGAGGTCCACACCTACCAGCTGCCCATCCTCGCCGACGACCGGCGCGCCGGCACCACCCTGGCCCAGCGGGCCCTCGACATCGTTGACCTGCCCGCCGACCTGGAGGTGCTGATCTGCTACAGCAGCGTGCCGATCGAGGCCGTCGGCAACGACCTCGGGGGCGCCCTGATCACCAGCTACGGCCCCGCCGCCGACGCGATCGGCGTCGGCACCCTCGGGGGCAGCGCCGGCCCCGACGCGGGCGCCGAGGGCCTCCCCCCGCTCACCTGGGACGCCCTCGAGCGCGACTTGCTCCTCGCCGCGCACCACACCGACACGATCTACGTCTATTCGCTCGAGGGCTGCGTCGAGCGCGGCCTGCTGCCGCGGCTCACCGCCTTCGACTGGGACGCCGAGGCCCGCCCGGTGCGCTGGAAGCGGGCCCTGGTCGGCGCCGCGCGCGCCCTCATCCTGGTCTGGCTGCTCTGCGCCCGCTTCAGCCGCGTCCTCTTCGCCTGGCTCGGCTGGGGTCTGTTCGCCCTGCTGCTCGCCCGCCGCCTCCGCGCGGCGCGCCCCGACCGCTAGCCCGCGGCGCGGCCCGCCGCGCCCTGACAGGAGTCGTGATGAAGCTCTCCCCCGAGAAGATCGAGCAGCTGTCGGCCAACTTGCTCGACGCCCTGGCCGACGTGGACGGCGTGCTCTTCCGCGGCGACGACAGCGAGCTGCGCCTCGCGATCAGCCAGATCATCACCGACGAGCTGATGGTCGAGGAGCGCCTCGACGCCGAGGTCCACAAGATGCTGCAGGCCTACAAGTACGAGATCACCATGGAGCGCCTCAACTACGACGAGCTGTACCGCAAGCTGCGCAACAAGCTCATCGCCGAGCGCCGTATCGTGCTGTGAGCAAGTCGAAGGACGAGGGCCGAAGGATGAGGGCCGCGCCGCCCGCCCTGCTGATCGAGTCGCCCACCGAGCGCACCACGGCCGCCACCGACGCCGTGATGGCCGCTCTGGCCCTTGGCTACGCCCGGAGCCTGCTCGGCGGGCGCGGGTGGCGGGCGCGGGTGTGGGCGGGGGCCTTCGGCGGCCTCGGGCTGGCCGCGGCCCTCGGCGCCGCGGCCCACGGGCTGCGCCTCGGCGAGCGGGCCCACGCCGCCCTCTGGCGGGCCATCTACCTCACCCTCGGGCTGACCGTGGCCCTCTTCGCCGCGGCCGCCACGGCCGACGGCTGGGGCGAGCGGGCCGGGCGCAAGGCCCTCCCCATCACGCTGCTCGCCGCTCTGGGCTTCTACGGCGCCAGCCAGCGCCTGGCCCGCGGCTTCATCGTCTTCGTCGTCTACGAGGCCGCCGCCCTACTCTACGCCCTCGGGGTCTACGCCAGGCTCGCCAGGGGCGGGCGCCTCGCCGGGGCCGAGCTGACCGCCGCGGGCATCCTGATCTCGCTCCTCGCCGCCGCCGTCCAGTCCTCGTCCCTGCGCCTCACCCTCCTCGGCCTGCCCTTCGACAACAACGGCCTGTTCCACCTCGTCCAGATCGCCGGCCTCCCCGTGCTCGCCGCGGGGGTGCGGGCCGCCCTCGACCACCAGCCGGAGCACTGATGTCTGCGCCTGTCTCGCCCCCCCGCGGCCGTCGCCCCGCGCCGGCCCTGCTCGCCCTCGCCCTGCTCGCCCTCGTCGCCCTGGCGGCCTGCGCGCCCGCCGACAGGCCCCCGGCCCGCTACGAGCAGACGGTTGACGGGCTCACCATCGGCATCGAGGCCACCGAGAGCCCCCGGCTCAACGCCAGCGAGCGGCTGCTCGTCACCCTGACCGACGCCGGGGGCCGGCCCGTTGACGGCGCCGATGTTTATGTAGACCTGGACATGCCGGCGATGCCGATGGGCACGAACAGGCCGATCGCCGAGCCCCAGGGCCAGGGCCGCTACCTCGCCAGCACCGCCTACACCATGCTCGGCGAGTGGGAGCTCACCGTCGTGGCCGAGGTGGACGACAGGGAGCACCGGGCCGTGTTCGAGATCACCGCGGTGGAGTAGGGGCC
>DAOLDO010000075.1:0-13151 GCA_035327325.1 Chloroflexaceae bacterium
ATGGGGGCAACTCCATCGAGGGTTCGAATCCCTCCCTCCCCGCCACTTCTTCTGGCCCGGTCGCGAGTGCCGCACCCTGGTGCGGCATTTGTCGTCTCTGAACTTCGTTGTACATTCGTTCTTCTCCACTGGACCGAGCGCACGTCAGCAAGCCTGTCGCCAACTGACAGCTCAGCTGAAGGATCTAGTGAACGGGGAGGGATAGTTGGATTGTTAAGGTTCTATCGTTGGCCGATTCTGCCGTGACAACACGCAGGCGGCGACGGAGGGCCTGACAATAGCTCTGACGCTCAATGCATCAGCAAGGAGTGGGGGGGCCAGTGGCAAGCGGAGGGGCCTGGGAAACTCACACCGCGTGCCACCGCCAATGAGCCCATGCTGGGGTTACACCCCCAGGGTGGGCTCTAGGTTTTTTTGGTTGCGCTCCGGCTGCTCCGGCGTGCCCGGCCTGATGAACTCTTTGAGGGCAGTTGCCGGGATACGCTTCTCGGAGCCGATCCACACAAACCGCATCTTGGCCGCGCGCAGCCACTTCCAGACCGTAGCCTTGGTGACACGGAAGAGCGAGCTGACCTCCTCTACCGTGTAGGAGGCTTCCTCGAGCACCGCTTCCTCCTTACCTGGTTGATATGCTAAGTAGAATGTCAGTATTTCTGAATGTCAATCAATATGTTTCGTTATCCTGCATTGCCCTCTGTTACCTCATCGGCTGTCACGAAGGGAAGCAATCGGCCTACCTCAGGGCACGGCACTCGCGAGGCAGTGTGCTAGAGCTGACTGCCTTCCCTGTTTCCGAGCCTGTCCTCTCCCCGGAGTGTGGAGGGTTCAGCGAAGCAGCGATGACATCGTCGTTCTGTTGGACCTGCGCTCTAGCCCGGTCGCACGCTCGTAATCTGACGCCGCTGGTTCTGGCGCCCGTGATGGCCCTTGTCGCCCGTGGCACTGCGGACCAGACAACCAACCTGCCTACACGTGGCACCCTCAGAGGAACGGCCTCCACTGTCTCAACCATCGCCCTCGTCAACGAGCAACCGCGGCTCATTGCCGCCGCCCAGTTCCAGCGGGAGGAGCGCCAACCGCCCTTGCCGCCACCGCATAGGGGTGGTTGTTCAGCAAGCGGCAACGCGGTGTTCGTAGCTCTAGTCGAGGCTAACGCGCATTATGACAGCCTGAGTCGTCTGAGGGCGGACCAGTCTGCGGCGTTCGTATATCGTGCTGCTGGTGCAAGCGTTGGCTGGAGACAGATGAGTGTCCACCATACGCTGCGAACGTCTGCTCCCGTTGCTCACGGCTTGGTCTCAGCCAGGATAGTCGGCACGATCTCCTGGTGGAGGGCCTCAAACTGCTCGAAGGCCACCGAGTGACCGGCGTCCTCGAAGGTGTAGAGGCGCTTGAGGGGCGCCTCCAGCGCCGCGTACCACTCCAGCGCTAGCTCGCGCCGCGCCGGCAGCTCCGCCGCGCCGTCCAGGATGTAGACCGGCACCTCCAGCTGCGGTACGTCGCGACGGAAGTCGATCCCCTGAAGCTGCGGGTACATCACGCTGAACATGTCGATCAACCCACGCAGCACGTTGACCTTCTCCACCAGATTGTACTCGCTGGCAAAGATGCCGTAGGGCCCCAGGTTGACAGCACTGCCGCGCTCGATGTAGGCCCGCGGCGGTGTATAGGGCGTCTCCAGCCGCCCGTACTGGCCCATCACTACCGCGTTGGGGTAAGGCACGTCGGCGTAGGGCGGTTCGCCAAAGGCCAGCATCTGCGCACGCAGGGCCGTGTCGCCGCTGCGCTCGGCCAGGGCGAGCACCGCGTGGTAGAGCCGGCGGTCGGTCTCGCGCTGGCTGACCATCTGCCCGCTGCCGATCCAGGCGTGGTAGAGGTCGGGCCGCCGCTGCACAGTTAGCACGCCCAGGGTGCTGCCCCACGACTCGCCCAGCAGGTAGATCTTCTCCTCGTCGAAGCGGGCCCGCAGCTGCTCGCTCAGCTCGATCGTGTCGGCCACGGCGCGCTCCAGGGTCAGCTCGCCCGTCGGCTCGAGCGCCCCGTAGGAGGCGCCGGTGCCGCGCTGATCCCAGCCGACGACGATGAACTGCGCCGTCAGGTCTTCGAAGAGCACGCGGCTGTACGGCAGGTCGCTCTGCCCTGGCCCGCCGCTGAGGTAGAGCAGCACGGGCAGCTCGGCGCTGCGCCCCCTGATCAGGATGGTCTGCTCACGCCCACCCAGGCGCACGGTGGTGAGCTCGGCGATGCTGCCGGGGAGCGGCCGGCCGTCGGGGCCGAGGATGGGCGGGGTGCGCGCGGGGATGGCGTTGAGCACGGCCAGGCCGAGCACCAGCAGCGCCATCAGGACGAGCAGCGGCTGCTGAAGCAGGGCGCGCAGCGGCGTAACTCCCGCGGCCCGGGCGTGCAGCCACGCCAGGCCCAACCCGGTGCCGAGGGCCAGCGGCAGCAGGGCCACCAGGCCGTGGAAGCCGCGTCCGACGACCAGGGCCACCAGGCCATAGGGGTTGTCGAGGCGCAGGGCGTCAACCGTCGGGCCTACGGCGCGCAGCCGTGCAAGCTCGACCGCCGCCGCGTAGATGAGCGGCAGCAGCAGCACCGCCCAGCGTGTTCGGGCGAGCAGACCGCCGGCCAGCCCCAGGGCCAGACTGCTCAGCAGCACGCCCCAGACCTGAGCCGCATTCGCCGGGCCGCGTGGCAGGGCCAGGGTGATCAGGCCGGCCGCCAGGGCCACCAGCGCGCCGCTGCCGACGATGGGCGCCCACGCCGGCGCCGTGTGCTGTCCGAGGGCATAGCTGTGTGTCGTCATTGCCTTGTCCTCCGCGCTGCACCCATGGGTGCAACGACGTTCTCAGGCGCGTCTGGCGCCCCCCACGCTCCATGGAGTGATCGCGGGCCCTTCTGCGTGGGCGACCCACTCGCTGTGTGTTTGCGAGCGACGGCCACTGCCGCGTCCTACGAAGCGGAGACCGAAGGTTTCGCCGGTGCCCAGCGCCCCTCGCTCGGGGCGAGGTGCTCTCTGGAGAAGAAAAGCTCTTTGTCGAACGCCACGATTGCGATGGCGACAACGGCGAGCACCAGCGTCTCGATGCACTTGGTAGTCTGGGTCATCGAGAACTTCTCCTGGAAGATGTTGACCAGGAAGTGGAAGAGCACGGCCGCCAGGATGCTCTTCCCATTCTTGATGCAGAGCCAGCTGACGATTACGCCCAGGGGGATGAGGCTGACAAAAAAGTTCACGCCATACCAGACGTTCTGCTGCCAGATCTCGTACTGGTACATGCCCTTGACGAAGACCAGCGGGAGGTGCCACAGCGACCAGAGGAGCCCGAAGATCAGCGAGGCGGTCAGGTAGGTGGAGCGGCTCTGCAGGCTCTCAAAGCCGTAGCCGCGCCAGCCAAGCTCCTCGAAGCAGGCGGCCAGCACCAGGACGAGCAGCGCCGGCACCGCCCCGGCCGAGAACGAGAAGCCCTCGGCGAGCTGGAACTGGGTCAGCGACCCCCCGAAGGGCAGCGAGAGGAGGATCGAGGCCGCCACGGTGAGCGGCATGATCAGGAGGAATGCGGGCAGCATCCTGAGCTGAATCAGGCGAGGGTTGATCAGTCTGTTGACGGCGTCCTTCTTCATCGCCGGGTCGTTCGAGGCGAAGATGAGCACCAGCGAGAGCAGAAACGGCGTGACCATCCCGGCCAGACCCAGCAGGATGTAGAGCGGGCTCTGCGTCTCCTGGTGGCTGAGAAAGGCCCCGGGCAGCCAGAAGGCGAAGGTGATCAGGAACGTCAGCCCGAAATAGAGCCCCGGCTTGTAGATGTGGCGCGCGCTCATGTGGGTCTCCCGTCATCAGTGTGCGTTCGCTCACACTGTAGCCCGCGGGCACCCCCGAAGCGCCTATCGCGGGATAGGTTCGGGGATAGGCTTCCACGAGAGCTGGTGAGGTGGTGCCATATGGGGGCGCCGGCCGAGCGCTACCCTTCGAGGAGTGCGAGCTCGCGGGCGCGGGCGACGGCCTGGAGCCGGCCACTCACGCCGAGCTTGCCGTACAGGTTATGGACGTGCCACTTGGCCGTGCCGAGCGTGATCACCAGGGCGTCGGCGATGGCCTGATTGGAGCAGCCCGCCGCGAGGAGGCGCAGCACCGCCAACTCCTGCGCGCTTAGGGGCTCGGCCAGCGGCAGAGCGGGCCGCGCGGGGCCTGGTGGCGCCTCGCCACGCTCAGGCGCTGCGAAGGCACCGGGCGCGCCGTCGAACGCCTCTTGCAGCTGCCCGACCAAGCGGCGCTGGCGCTCGCTTTGGGCGACCTGCGCTCCGTGCTGCCTGAGCAGCGCCTCTACCTCCGGCCCCTCGTCGAGAAAGCGCCGGATGTAGCCGCCCGGCTCGGCCAGGGCGAGGGCCTCGCCGAGGCGTCGCCGCGACTCAGCCGTGCCGCCCCGCTGCTCCGCTGCACGCGCCTGGAGGAGCCGCACGCTAATCAGCCGCGCCAGCCGCGGCCCGGCCTCCAACGCCGTCGCCAGGCGCGCCAGCAGGCGCTCCGCCGCGTCGTGCCGGCCCTCGGCCAGAAGCATCCGGCTGTAGGTCAGCAGCTCATACTCGCGCATCGCGTTGGGCTCAGCGTCTGACGAGAGGCCGGCGGCCTCCGCCCAGCGCGCAGCCGCGGCCACGTCCCCCTGACGCAGCCAGAGCTCGGCCTCCAACGCGTCAACCACCGGCCCGAACCAGCGCAAGGTGCTGCCGACCGCCCGCGCCGCATCGATCCGCCGCCACGCCGCCTCGAAGTCGCCCAGGCCCGCCGAGGCCAGGACCGCGACCAGCTCGGTGTCAACGCCGACGATCCGTCCCGACAACCACTGCCGGATCGCCTCCCAGCCGTGCTCGGCGTGCTCGCGCGCGATCTCGAGCGCGTTGCCCTCGTACGCGAGCACGCCCTCGCTCACGGCCAGCAGGTCCAGGATCGGGAGTGGCCGCCCCTGCCCGTCGCTCCACGCGGCGCGGGTCGCGTCGACGAGCCGCAGCGCCTCGGGCCGGCGCCCCTGGTCGTTCAGGTTGACCGCCAGGCTGTTGATCAGGTTCATGGTCACATAGGGCGCCTGCCGCGCACGGCCCACGGCGATGGCGGCGGCGTAGGTCTCGCCCGCGGCCCTGGTCGCCCCGGCGCGGCGCTGCCCGTGCCCAAGGCTGAGCAGCGCCACCTGGCGGAACAGGTCGTCGTCTTCGATCAGGGCCAGGGCCTCCCGCGCCAGCGGGGCCGTTTCCGGCGCCTCGGCCCCGTTCGCGGCGAGGGCCTGCAGGCAAAGGATGCGCCCACGGGTGCGCCGGTCGAGCTGTGCCGCCGGAATGGCGGCCAGAAGCTCCAGCAGACCAAGACTCCGCTCGACCTGACCGCACGCGTAGGCGGCCCAGGCGTGGAGGATGAGCAGCCGGGCGTCGGCGTGGACGACGGCCTCGGGCACGGCCTCGAGCCACGCGCGGAGCGTTTGCATCTCGCCGCGGGCGATCAGGCTGTCGCCCGCCTGCGCGATGAGCCGGCCCGCGAAGGCCGAGTCTCCGGCGCTCAGCGCGTGGCGCACGCCCGCCTCCCACAGCCCGTGCTGCGCGAGCCACGCCGCCGCGCGGTGATGGAGCAGCCCCCGCAGCTCGGGCTCGGCGTCGAGCTGCACGCGCAGCGCCTCGGCGAACAGCTGGTGATAGCGATACCAGCGGCCCTCGCGGTCGAGCGGGACGAGGAAGAGGTTCGCGTGGTCGAGCTCGTCGAGGATCCGCTGGCTGTAGCTGGGCGCGGGGCGCTGCTGACCTGCGGGCTCGGCGGTGTCCGCCATGCCCAGAACCGCGTCGCAGAGCGGGCCGCAGAGCTGGTCGAGGATGGAGGTCTGGAGCAGAAACGCTTTACGGTGCGGCGGCTGCTGCCGCAGCACTTCGTCGACCAGATAGTCGAGCACGTACTGGCTGCTGCCGCCAAAGCGCCTCACGGCCGCGGCGCACTCCTCGGCGCTGCGGCCCCGCAGCGACAGGGCGGCGAGCTGGAGCCCGGCCCCCCAGCCCTCGGCCTGCGCGTGCAGCGTCCGCAGCGCCAGATCGTCGAGGGGGGTCGGAAGCGTGTGCCGGAAGAAGGCGGCGGCCTCCTCGGGCGTAAAGCGCAGGTCGCCCAGGCGGACCTCGGCGAGCTGGCCGCGGGCGCGCAGGCGGGCCAGGGGCAGGGGCGGGTCCGCCCGAGTCAGCAGCAGCAGGCGGAGCGCGGGCGGCTGGCGCTCTACCAGCAGCGCGAGGGCGTCGTGGATTGCCGGCGCCGTGATCAGGTGGTAGTCGTCGAGAACCAGAAAGATGGGGTCGGGAAGCGCGGCGAGGTCGTTCAGCAGGGGGACCATGAGGCTCTCGATCCCGGGCAGGCCCGGCCCGCCGAGCAGGCTCGCCGTGGCGGCGCCCACCTGCGGGGACACACGGCGCAGGGCGGCGAGTAGGTACGCGCAGAAGCGCTGCGGGTCATTGTCGCCCGCGTCAAGCGAGAGCCACGCAACGCGTTCGCGTGCTGGAGCTGGCCAGCATTCAGGCACCACACCGCTGTTGCGTTCGCCTTGCACTGTGGGCTCTGCGCTCTGCGCCTCGAGAAGCCACTGGCTGATCAGGGCCGTCTTGCCCGAGCCGGCGGGAGCCGAGATAAGAAAAAGCCGGCACCCTTGCTGGAGGGATTCGTCGAGCAGCGCCGTGAGGCGGCGCCGCACGACCAGGTTGGCGCGCACCAGGGGCGCGGCGAGTCTGGTTGTGAGCAGTGCCTCGGGCGCCGTAGCAGGCGTGGCCTGCACAGGGTCTGCGTCCATCATCACCTCTGGCCCTATCCTCGGCCCTACCTCATGATAGGCGACAGCCCGGGGCCAGGAGTGTATCTTCGGTGATAGAGACACAACCACGCCGCCCGACAGCGCGCCCTTCCCTGTGGGGATGGAGGCAACACCAGTGGACACCTACGAGCTTATTGTCAGAGGCCAGCTCGACCAGCGCTGGGCCCACCACTTCGCCGACCTGCGCCTCACCCTGCTCCCGGACGGCAGCACCTTGCTGAGCGGGCCGGTCGTGGATCAGGCGGCGCTCCATGGTCTGCTGGCCCGCATCCGCGACCTCGGTCTGCCGCTGCTGCTGGTACGGGCGTTGCCCGCGTCCCAGCCGGCGGAGGAGCAATAACCATGAACCGCACACCGAAGCCCCTCACAGCCCTGCTGTTAGCGAAGCTGGCGCGAAGCGCTATTGCCCTCGGCACCATTGGCGCGCTCCTCGTCGGCCTGTCCCGTCCCGCCCTGGCCACGCCAAGCCCTGCGGCGCCCGCCCCCACTTCCCACCCCGCCGGCCCGAGCAACCCAGATGAGCTTACGGCATTTCTCGACACGTTCGTCCCGGCGCAGCTGGAGCGGGAGCATATCGTCGGGGCCGCGGTCGCCGTCGTCAAAGACGGCGAGCTGCTCGCCGCCCGCGGCTACGGCTACGCCGATCTTGAGCGCCGCACGCCTGTCATTGCCGACCAGACCCTCTTCGCCACCGGCTCGTCCGGCAAGCTCTTCACCTGGGCCGCCGTGCTGCAGCAGGTGGAGCAGGGGCGGCTCGACCTCGACGCCGACGTAAACACCTACCTGGGCGACCTGGAGCCAAGGGTGCCGGCGACGTTTCCCGAGCGGGTCACGCTGCGGCACCTGCTGAGCCACACGGCGGGCTTCGACAACCTGCCCGGCATCTTCGCCCGTCGCCCCGAGGAGCTGGTGTCGGCGGAGCTATACATGGCCGGCCACATGCCCGCGCGGGTGCGGCCGCCGGGCGAGCTCACGGCCTACTCAAACTACGGCACCAGCCTCGCGGGCGTGCTGGTCAAGGAGATAACCCACACCCCGATCGAGCGCTACCTGGAGCAGGAGCTCTTCGCGCCCCTCCAGATGCAAAGCACGACTCTGCGGCAGCCGCTCCCCGCCGAGCTGGCAGCCCGCGCCGCCACCGGCTACACCTATGCCGGCGGCGCCTTTCGGGTCGCCCCGACCTACTATGTGCGCATCCCCGCGGCGGGCGCGAGCTACAGCACCGTGACCGACATGGCCCGCTTCCTGAGCGCCCTGCTGCAGGATGGCCGCCTCGGCGAGGCGCGGATTTTCGGGGAGGCCACCGGCCGGCAGATGCGGCAGCAGCTGTTCACCCATGACCCGCTGGTGAGCGGGATGGCCTACGGCCTGGCCGAGGCGATGCTCAACGGCCAGCGCGTGCTCAAGCACAACGGGGTGATCCCCACCTCGTTCAACAGCATCATCGCGCTATTCCCCGAGCACGGGGTCGGGCTCTACGCGAGCTACAACAGCAACGGCACCTTCGCCCACGGCGAGCACCTGCTTCAGGCGTTCGTTGACCACTACTACCCGGCGGAGCCCGTCGCGCCGGCGATGCTACCCGAGGCGCGGCAGGCCGCGGCGGGAATGGCCGGCACCTACCGGGCCAGCAACGCCTTCGCGGCCAGCTTCGCGAAGCTCACAGCGTTGATTCCGGGCAGCGGCTACGACGACATCCGGCTCATCGCCGCGCCGGACGGCAGCGTCACCACGGTCGGGCTCGGCCCCGAGCCGCTGCGCTGGGTGCCGGTCGCGCCCGACGTGCTGCGCCTGGCCGACGGCCGGCTGGACTCCTACGGCGACCTGGTCTTCCACCGCGACGTCGCGGGGAGGCCCGCCCGGCTCTTCATCCAGAACAACCCCTTCCGGGCGTACGAGCGCGTGCCCTGGTACGAGACCGGCGGGTTCAGCCTGGGGCTACTCGGGGCGTGCAGCGTGGTCTTCCTCTCGGCGGCGCTAGGCTGGCCCATTGGCGCCCTGTTCCGGCGGAGGGCGGTCACACCGGCGGCCGCGCGCGCAGTGAGCTGGATGGCCGGCGGTGCCGCCGCGCTGGCGCTGCTGTTCCTGCCGGCGACACTGCTGACAGTGCCGGAGGCGATCTCCTTCGGGGCCACGCCGGGCCTGCGGGCGGCCCTCGCCCTGCCGGTCCTGTCCGCCGCGCTGCTGGCCGGGTCGGCGCTGGTGGCGCTCCGCGCCTGGCCGCGCCTGAGCTGGGGGCGGGTGCGGCGCGGGCACTATCTGCTGGTGGTCCTGGCCGGGCTGGCGTATCTCTGGCTGCTCCAGACCTGGAACCTGCTCGGGCTCCCGCTTTGAGCTCCCGACAGTGCTGGGGTCGGCTGTGCCGGTACAGAAGCTCTCACCGGGCTGCTCGAGGGCGTCGCGGCCGATGGCAGGGCCTGAGCAATCGGGCTCTCTGCGCGGTATGCGACGGGCCTGGAAGACGACTTCACCATTGTCTGGTGGGAGCAGCGTGGTGCCGGCATGTCCTACAGCCCGGAGATAGCCCCTGAGACGCTGACACCGGAGCAGCTGATCGCCGACACACTGGAGGTGACCGACTACCTCCGCCGCCGCTTCGGCAAAGACAAGCTCTACCTCATGGGCCACTCGGGTGGGACCTTCATTGGCATCCAGGCGGCGGCCCAGGCGCCAGAGCGGTACTACGCCTATATCGGCGTGGCCCAGATCGCCAACCAGCTCGAGTCGGAGCGTCTGGCACACGCGTATCTGTTGGAGCGGTTTCGGGCGAACCGGGACAGCGCGATGGTGCGCCAGCTCGAGGCGGCGCCGGTCACACTGGCCGATGGTGCTCCGGATGCTTACCTCGCCGTTCGCGATGAGGCCATGCACCGGCTTGGAGTAGGCACGACCCACAACATACGCTCAGTTGTAGACGGGCTCTTCCTGGCGTCGCTGCAAAGCCGCGACTACACGCTTGGCGAGAAGGTCCGCCTGTGGCGCGGGAAGGCGTCCGCCGGCGTCAGTGTCCTCTGGCAGACGATGATGACCACCGACCTTGCCACCACGGTGCCGGAGCTTGACATACCGGTCTATTTCTTCCACGGCATCTACGACTACACGTGCTCCTACCCGCTGGCGAAAGCCTATTTTGAACAGCTTAAGGCGCCGGTCAAGGGCTTCTACAGGCAGGAGCAATCATGAAGCCGAACACGACATTTACGCACTCGTTGGAGCAGCATCTTCCCCAGACCCACGCGCTTCTGCGAGAGGCAGGCCTGACGCTCCACCCCGCCGTCGAGCGGGTGGTGCTCTCAGGCTCGCGTGGCCGCGGCGGGCGGCCCCGCCCCGACTCGGACGTCGACCTCAGCCTCGTGGTCGCCCCCAACAGCTTACCAGGGAGCGAGCCGGCGCGGGAGCAGCTGCTCCGCGCCGTACTGGTGGCCAGCCTGTCCACCTGGAGTGGCGCGGTCGAGTGCGACCTGGCGGCGGTCTTCGACACGCGCGGCTGTGGGCTGCGCTGCCTTGCAGGGCAGCTCGACGCCCCGCCAACGTGTGCACACCAGGGCGGCTGCCGCTTCGGCATCTACAAGCTGCAAAAGGGGTTCGCAGGCTACATACCCTGGTCAATGATCGAGCTCGGGCGCATGTACCCCGTGCTGGAAATTTGGCGGCGCTCGGGCGATCTTGTTCTTTCGCAAGCTTAGTGTCACCTCAACAGCAAGGCGCTGTAGCGCTTCTATGGCTTTGAGATGACGAATAACGGTCTTCCGGGTAAGGCGGCTTTCGTTACCTTTGTTCTGCTGAGCTTGTCATTGACATACTTGACGGCGGCGGCCCCCCAGGCTACACTATGTGCAACTTTTTGGTTGCACATAGTTCTCGTTCGCCGCCCGTGCGGTGGCGTTCCGGGCAGAGGAGCACACATGGATGGTGGCACCGTTGAGCGCAGCATCTGGATCGCCGCGACACCGGAGCGCGTTTGGCAGGCTGTGACCGATCCGGCTTTGCTTTCGCAGTGGTTTGGAGGCGGCGCGGTCTGGGAGATCCCCCTGCTCGCGGTCGGCGCCACTGCCCTGTACGAGGGGAGCGAGGTGCACATCATCGAGGTACTCGACCCGCCGCGCCAGTTTACGCTGCGCTGGGAGCCGGAGCCGCCGGCTACGCCGACACTCACGACGTTTTTGCTGGCTCCCGAGGCCGGTGGCACACGGGTCACGGTGCGCGAAAGCGGCTACGAGCTTTTGCCCAACGACATCCGGCATCGACGCATGGCCCAGACAGACGAGGGGTACCGCATTTCCCTCGATCATCTCGCGGCGCTCCTCGAGGGTCGGGAGCGGCCGCAGTGAGCGCTACTGGTACCATCTTCATGGCCCTCGCCGACCCAACGCGTCGAACCGTGCTCCGCCAGTTGGCCGAGCAGAGCCCCGCCACAGCCACCAGCCTTGCCGCAGCCTTTCCCATTACCCGCCAAGCGCTGCTGAAGCATCTGACGCTCCTTGAGCGCGCCGGCCTTGTCACAGCCTCCAGGCACGGGCGAGAACGGCGGTACGAGCTGACACCGGAGCCGTTGGAGGAAGTTGCGCAGTGGGTACACGAGCTCGGTGCACTGTGGGACGCCCGGCTGCTCAGACTGAAAGCGCTGGTGGAGCACGGCGACGCACAGGAGGTACCCCGCGAACACGCTTCTACCAGCAGCGAGGCTGGGTTGAAGCGCGCACGTAGGCGGAAGTCAGGATAGCTGACCTGCCTCGACGTGAGTGTCTACACGTTATCAGCGTGGACGAGGTGCTTGACCCAAAATAGCGTACGTAGATCTTTACACACTCAGCATGATACCTCGCGACGGCAGAAATGGAGCAACAGGATGCCGCCCATCATAGCAGGGCGGTTAATCTGGGTCCTCGCTGTTCCACACCTGTAAGGATCGCACGGTGGGAGGCGACCTCGTTGAGGAAGCGTTGCCGCTCGGTCGGGTTTGCGATCCCACTCGCCCAACTCAGCAGCTCGGTATGAGCCATCTGGAGCACGCTGTCGGCCCGCGGGTCGGCGGCCCCCGCCAGCACGCGGTAGCAGGTCAGGTACCGCGAGACAGTCGAAGGGCTAGAGCCAGCGCCAGTGAGCTGCTCGACCACGCTGCCAACCTGTTGCTGGCTAACCCCACCGACGAACATCTCGCGCATCAGCTCGTCGACCTCGGGCATACGGCGACGGTAGCGCTCGAAGAGCTGGGTGTGAAAGCCGCCGCGAGTACGGGGCACGGGCAGGTCGTCAATCACGCCAGCCGTGGTGCCGATGGTACGAGTTCGGTGACCAGCACGCCGGTCAACGCGGGTGGGCGTGCGCGCGTAGCGGGCAGCGCCGATGAACTGGCTCACTTCCTCTTCAAGGATGTCAATGAAGGTTGCCCGAATGGCTTGACGCCCCTGTTCCTGCACGAAGTCGCGAAAGGTCGCTCGGGCCGCTTGACCGTTGAGGGCGGGCTGGGTATCCTTGGGACTGGGAGTCATGGCGTTCCTCCTGCTTGAGTGCTTGAACACTCTCAAGTGTAGGATGCCTGGCTCCTTTTTGCACCACCTTCAACATACCACCCGGGCCACGGGCCGACGTTGTTCGCGGGGCTCTCGAAGCATCTCGACCTGAAGCTGGTGAGCCGGCTGGAGTTCTCTTCGGGGGCGGTGGCGCTGCGCTATCTTCCGCGGAGGTAGCCGACGGTCGCGTGGCGATGATGCTGACACACGGCTTGACTCCTGAAGCTGCAGGTGGTATATTTGCGACCGAAAGGTCTCTTTTATCGGAGGAGGCAGATGAGCAAGGGAACAGAAACGCGCGAGCGGATCGTCGCACGGGCGGCGGACGTCTTCAACGTCACGGGCTACGCCGGCACGGCGATCAGCGACATTATGCGCGTCACAGGCCTGGAGAAAGGGGGAATCTATCGCCACTTCGCCAGCAAGGACGAGCTCGTTCTCGCCGCCTTTGACTATGCCGCCGGGCAGGTGCGTGCGCGCTTCGCCGAGGGTCTCGCCGGCACGACCCACGCGGCCGATAGGCTCCTTGCCTTCGTGGATGTCTTCAGCGATTACGCCCAGCGCCCTCCGCTGACCGGCGGCTGCCCGATCCTCAACACGGCGATCGAGAGCGATGATACCAACCCCGCACTCGCCGAGCGGGCGGCGGCAGTTGTGGCCGAGTGGCGGAGCCAGATCCGCATCACCGTCCAGCAGGGTGTTGCACAGGGCGAGATCCGCCCCGAGGTGGACGCCGACAAGCTGGCCCTGGTACTGGTTGCGACCCTCGAGGGCGCGGTGATGCTCGCCCGGCTGCTCCGTGACGCAACGC
>DAOLDO010000076.1:0-13151 GCA_035327325.1 Chloroflexaceae bacterium
GGGTGAGGTCTGCGGCGACGCCAGACTGGAAGGCGCAGACAACCCATGTCTTAGGGCGAAGCCCGCCTGAAGTCCTTGATCTTGAGCTGGAGCCGGCGCTCGCCGTTCCACTCGTCGTCCTCGAAGCTGTAGGCGACGTCGAGGCGCGGGTGGCGGCGGACGGCGTCGGCGAGGTGGCCCAGGCGGAAGGCGATCGCCTCGTAGGTCTGGCCGCCGTCGCGCAGCAGCAGGCGCAGGTGCTGGCCCTCGGCGCCGCGGGGGCGGGCGTCCACCACCTGCACGCCGGCGCTCATCAGCGTGGGCTGCGGGTTGGCCTGCCCGAACGGCTCCAGGCGCTTCAGCTCCTCTATGAGCCCCCAGCCCAGCTCGTTCAGCCCCACCTCGGCGTCGATCGTGAGCGCCGGCTGCAGCATCTCGTCGGTGAGCCGCTCCTCGGCCAGAGCGAGCAGGCGATCCTCGAGGATGGGGATGTTCGCGTTGTCGATCGTGAAGCCGGCCGCGGCCGAGTGGCCGCCGAAGCGCACGAACAGCTCCTTGCAGCTGGTCAGGGCCTCGATGATGCTGAAGCCCGGCACCGAGCGGGCCGAGCCGCGGGACTCGCGCTCGCCCTGCTCGATCAGCAGCACGGGGCGGCCCCACTCCTCCACCAGCTTGCCGGCCACCAGGCCGACCACGCCGGCGGGGAAGGCCTCGCCGGCGATCACGACGACCGGGCGGCTGTGGCGGCCCTCGGCCTCGGCCTGCGCCTTGGCGGCGGCCTGCACGCGCCTGGTCAGGTCCTGGCGCTCGCGGTTGGCCTGGTTCAGCTCCTGGGCGTACTGCCGCGCGCTGGCGTAGTCGCCGGCGAGCAGCAGCCTGTAGGCCAGCACGGCGTCGTCGAGGCGGCCGGCGGCGTTGATGCGCGGCCCGAGCATGAAGCCCACGTCGGTCGAGGAGACCTTGCCGCGGGCCAGGCCGGCCACCTCGATCAGGGCCTTGAGGCCGGGGCGCTCGCTGCTGTTGATCGCCTCGAGGCCGGCCTTGACCAGGGCCCGGTTCTCGCCCCTGATCGGGCCCATGTCGGTGATCGTGCCCAGGGCCACCACGTCGAGCAGGTCGCGGCCGCGCAGGCCGCCCAGGCTGAGCCCCTGGCGGACCAGGGCCTGCACCAGCTTGTAGGCGATGCCGACCCCCACCAGGTCCTTGAAGGGGTAGGGGCAGCCGGGCTGCTTGGGGTTGACCACGGCCAGGGCCGCTGGGATGACGGCGGGCGGGTGGTGGTGGTCGGTGACGATCACGTCGAGGCCGAGGCGGGTGGCCTCGGCCACCTCGGCGGCGTTGCTGATCCCGCAGTCCACGGTGATCAGCAGGCGCACGCCGTCCTCGGCGAGCTGGCCGACCGCCAGGTTGTTGAGGCCGTAGCCCTCGCGGGTGCGGTGGGGGATGTAGGGGCGGATCTGGCCGCCCATCGCGGTGATGGCCTGGACCAGCAGGGCCACGGCCGTCACCCCGTCGGTGTCGAAGTCGCCATAGACGGCCATTGGCTCGCCCTCGCGCACGGCCCGCGCGACGCGGGCGGCGGCCTCGGGCATGCCCTTCATGCGCATGGGGTCGTGCAGGCCGGCCCTGAGGTCGGCGGCGAGGAACGTGGCCACGGCGTCGGGGTCGCGCTGGTCGCGGCTGTAGAGCAGGGTGGCGAGGAGCGGGCTGAGGCCAGTGGCCCGGACGAACTCGGGGGGCGCGGGGTCGCGCAGATCCCAGCGCTTCTGGCGGGCGGACCGAACGGACATAGCGGCTCTTCCAGGTGCTGCGGCGGGCGCAGGTCGAGGGTGCGTCGCGGACATTATACCCCTCCGGGCGCGGTGTGTGGGCTGCTACAGCCTACACCGCGCCCGGGGCGGCGGGGATACGCCCTACGACCTGACGATCAGGCTCTCGCCGGCCATATCCTCGGCCGGGGCGAGGCCCATGAGCGCGAGAAGGGTGGGGGCGACGTCGGCCAGGCGCCCGCCGGCGCGCAGGCCCACCTCGCCCTTGCCCAGGCCCAGCCCGTCGGCGGCGACCAGGATGCAGGGCACGGGGTTGGTGGTGTGGGCGGTGTGGGGGCCGCCGGTCTCGGGGTCGATCAGCAGCTCGGCGTTGCCGTGGTCGGCGATGATCACCAGGGCGCCGCCACGGGCGAGCACCGCCGGCACCACCCGGCCCATCCCCTCGTCAACCGTCTCGCAAGCCTTGACCACCGCGGGGATCACGCCGGTGTGGCCGACCATGTCGGGGTTGGCGTAGTTGACCACGATGAAGTCGTACTGGTCGCTCTCGATCGCCTTGAGCAGCTCCTCGGTGACACCCGCGGCGCTCATCTCGGGCTGCATGTCGTAGGTGGCCACCTTGGGCGAGGGCACCAGGATGCGGTCCTCGCCGGGGAAGGGCTCCTCGCGGCCGCCGTTGAGGAAGAAGGTCACGTGGGGGTACTTCTCGGTCTCGGCGATGTGGAACTGGCGCCTGCCGGCCGCGCTCACCACGGCGGCGATCGGGCTGTGGACCGGGCGGGGCGGGTAGGCGATGCTGACCGGCACCGTCGCCTCGTACTGGGTCATGGTGACGACGTGGAGGTTCTGGAGCTGGCGCCCGCGCTGCCAGATCGTGTCGGGCAGCTTCTGGCCCTCCTCCTTCTGGCGCCGGTAGTGCTGCTCGATCTGCTCGTTGAGGTCGGGCAGGACCAGGGCCCGGGTGAGCTGGCGGCCGCGGTCGGGGCGGAAGTTGGTGAAGATCACCGCGTCGCCGTCGCTGACCGTCGCCACCGGGGCGCCGTCGCGCACAATCACCGTGGGGAGCACGAACTCGTCGCCCACCTCCTTGGCGTAGGACTGCTGGATGGCCGTGCGGGCGTCGGGCGCCGTCTCGCCCTGGCCGTCCACGATGGCGGCGTAGGCGCGGCCCGTGCGCTCCCAGCGCTTGTCGCGGTCCATCGCGTAGTAGCGGCCGATCACCGTGGCGACCTGGCCGACGCCGGCCTGCGCGAGCTGAGCCTCGAGGGTGTCGAGGAAGCCGAGGGCGCTGCGGGGCAGCACGTCACGGCCATCGAGGAAGAGGTGCAGGTAGACCCGTTCGAACGACTGGCGGCGGGCCAGCTCGAGCAGGGCGTGGAGGTGGTCCTCGTGGGCGTGCACGCCGCCGGGCCCGAACAGGCCCATCAGGTGCAGGGCGCCGCCGCCGGCCCGGGCGTGGTTGAGCGCGCCGAGCAGGGCCGGGTTGGTGAAGAAGTCGCCGTCGCCGATCGCCTTGCTGATGCGGGTCAGCTCCTGGTAGACGACGAAGCCGGCGCCGATGTTGAGGTGGCCCACCTCGGAGTTGCCGATCTGGCCCTCGGGCAGGCCCACGTCGAGCCCCGAGGCGGCGAGGGTGGTGAAGGGGCAGTCCTGCGTCCAGCGGTCAACGTTGGGGGTATGGGCCAGGGCCACCGCGTTGCCTGGGCCTGGCTCTGTCAGGCCCCAGCCATCCAGGATCGCGAGGACGACGGGCCGAGGGCGGGCGGTGTCGGGCATGGGGTCCCTCCTCGTGCTGAGCGTGCCGGTCCGCCCGCCATTATAGCGCAGACCGCACTCCCGCCGCTGCGCGGCCCCCTTCGCGGTTGCGGAGAGGGTGTCGGGGGTGCGGTCGCAACCGGCCGCCCGCAGCTGCGGGCGGCCGCGACGCATTCAAGAAGAAGCGGGAGCTATACAAGGGCCGCTGGCAGTCTCCAGCGTGAGCCCCAGCGTGGTTGGCAGCGAGGGCCTGGGGCGCTACGGCTGACCTGCGCCCATCCGGCGATAGTGCGGCAGCCGGGCGAGCGGCGCCGTGACCGTCTGCACAGCTGGCCCGCGGACCAGGCTGCCGTCATCGCCCTGCCAGATGCCGGGCGGGAAGATCACCGGTCGCCGGCGGGCGCCCCGCGCCAGCACCGGCGCGACCAGCAGATCGTCGCCGAGCAGAAACTGGTCGCGAACCTGCTCGTAGCCGCCCTCTGGGCAGACATAGGCCATATGCCGCATGATCGGCTCCCCGCTGGCGGCGGCGTGCTCGGCCAGGGCCAGAATCGCCGGCCCCAGCTCAGTATGGAGCCGCGCCGCCTGGAGGCAACAGGCCAGGTGCTCGGCGTCGAGGATACGCCAGGGCGCAGCGGAGAACTGCATCATGGGGAAAAGGGCGGCGCACTGGGCGTAGCGCACCACCAGCTCCTGGTCGAGGGCGAAGGCGGGGTCGGTGAAGCTCTTGTACTCGCCGCCGCCGATCATATCCGGGCAGGTGAAAGCGTAGCCGGCCAGGCCCTGGGCGAGCCCGTTCGGGATCAGGCTGGCCAGGCCGTCGGCGCCCCAGCTGTGGTACTTGTCGCGCAGCCGCTGGGCCAGGGGCTGGCCGCCCAGTCCCCAGCAGGCCCGCAGCTCGTTCAGCCCGTAGCGTAGCCCAGAGGTCGCCCAGGCGGCGCAGTGGCCATTGGGGTGAGTCGGCCGCCGGCTGCGGTCGTCGGGCCGATAGTAGATCGGGTCGCCAGCGTCGAGCTTGAAGCCGTCCACGCCAGTCTCGGCCATGAGCCGCCCGAGTTCGCCGTGGAGCCAGTCCAGAGCCCCCTCGTTAGTGCAGTCGAGCAGCGCGCTGTGGCCGTTCCACCACGGGCGGACAGCCGTGGCGCCGTCGGCCGAGCGCAGCAAGAGGCCGTCGGCCTCCAGTCGGCGGAACACGGCACTGTCGGGGCTGACGAAGGGGCTGACCCAGAGCATCACCGTGAAGCCGAGGCTGTGCAGCTCTGTGATCATCGCCTGCGGGTCGGGGAAGCGCCCCGGGTGGAAGCGCCAGGTGCCGTGATCTTCCTGCCAGCTATCGTCGATCATCAGCACGCCCGGGGGGAAGCCGTGCTCGACGATCGCCCGCGCGTAGGCGAGCACCACAGCCTGCTCCTGATCGTACATCAGCTCGATCCAGGTGTTGTACTGAGGGGCGGTGAAGAGCCGCGGGTCGGGCAGCTGGCCGGTGGCGGGGAAGTGGCGCCGGGCGGCCGCGCGGAAGGCCCCGCGCAGCGAGCTTCCGCCCTCGCCCTGCTGGAGCTCGCCGCGGCCATTGACGCGGAGGCGGCCGCCCGCCACCGCGAAGGCGAAGGGCTCATCCGACCAGACGAAGCGCCCCCGACTCGAGAGCAGCAGCGGCGCGCCCTGATTCATCGTGAGGTCGCCGTAGAGATCGCGCTCGAAGGGCTCATCCCCGAACGGCATCACAATCCCGTCGTCGATCGCGCCGCCCCACCAGCCCTCGCCGAGGAGCAGGTCGAGCACAAGCTCTTGAGTTGGCATAGCGGTGGCTCCGAAATGTCTCCACTGTGGCTGGGGATTCTAGCTGGCCAGGTGGCGTAATCCTCCGGCTCAGCGTCGCTCGGGGTGGCCCTTGGGCGGGCCATAGCAGCGCAGCTCGAAGATCGCCGGCGGGGCGCCGCCGTGGGTGGTGAGGGCCCGCAGGGTCAGCTCATTGGCCGTCAGCGGCGGGTCGAAGCGCAGCATGGCGCGAGTCTGGTGGTGATCGGTGGCCTCGGCCACGACCTGCTCGCCGGCCAGCAGCTGGAAGTGGCGTACGCAGGCCGGCATCGCCCGCTCGGGGTGGCCCCGCAGCACCGACTCCATCGCATGGTCGTGATCGGTGTCGAAGCCGATCTGCACCTCGGCGATCGTCTGCGGCGCGGGCCAGCGCAAGGTGAGCGCCGGGGCCGGGTCGGCCGGGTCGGCGACCCAGGCGTTCGGGCCGGCGGTAGGGCGGGAGTAGCCGTTGCGCACGTTGGCCGGGCGGAACGCGTCAATGGGCGGATTGATGCTCAGGGCCAGGTTGTGTCCTGCCGGGCGGCGCTCCGGCACCCAGAGCGGGAAGCGCTCGACGCCGCTCTGTGGCGGCGGCTCCTGGAACTGCTCGGGCCCGTCGTCGTCGGCGCGGCTGCCCACCGCCAGCAGGCCGGTCGGGCGCAGGCTGCTGGCGCGCACCGCCACCGCGGGGTTGCGCATCAGGCAGACGAAGAGGTAGCACGGCGACTCGAGGGTCGCGCTGAGCGGCAGAGTCACCCGCTGCCCGACCCCGGGAGCGAGCGCGATCTGCCGCCGGTCGAGCAGCACGTCGGGGGTGTAGCTGTCGCGGCGCTCGCTCGCCCGCAGTTCCACGGTGAGCTCGGTGGTCGCTTCCACGTCGAGGGTGACGGCGAGGGCCGGCGTCGGCCCGGCCTCGCAGGGCAGCAGCTGGGCCCGGCTGTGGGTCAGGGGGAGGGCCGGCCCGTCGGCGGGCAGCTCGGCCAGGCGGAGTGTGCTGCTGGCGCTCAGCTGGGCGGCCTGGGCCAGGTCGTCGGGGTCGCTCAGGCGCAGCCCCGGGATGTGCTGCCCGCCCCGCAGCAGGTCGCGCTGGAGCCGGCGCATGTGGGCGGGCTCGACGAGCGCGGCCGGCTCAACCCCGGCGGCCAGGCAGTGGGCGGCGGCGAGGCCGACGGCCTGGGCCGCGTGGGCGAGGGTGGCCATCACACGGGTGGAGCCGAAGGCCACGTGGGAGACGCTGATGATCCGCCCGGCCAGGAAGAGGTTGGCGATAGTGCGGCTGTAGAGGCTGCGGTAGGGGATCTGATAGACGCCGCGGGTGTGCCACTGCGTGCAGCCGGGCAGCTCGCTGTAGATCCCGTCCGCGGGGTGCAGGTCGATCGCCCAGCCCCCCGAGGCCACCGCGTCGGGATGGCTGCGCTGCTCGACCAGATCCTGCTGGCGCAGCATGTAGTCGCCCTCGAAGCGCCGGCTCTCGCGCTTGCCGGAGATCTGGCCCACCCACTCCAGCGTCAATGTCTCGGCCTCCGGGAAGTTGCCCGAGTTCTTGATGTAGTCCCAGACCCCATAGACCACGCGCCACAGCTCCCACTTGATCTGCTCGGTGTCGTGGACCGTGTCGAGGCGGCCGCCGTACTCGATCCACCAGAGCCGACAGCCGTAGTCGCGGGTGTTGAAGCTGCGAAAGCGCGGGATGCGCGTGATGTCGGCGAGCGCGAAGCACGGCGGCGTGTAGTGGACCGGCCGGCCGACGTCCTTGCTGTAGAAGTAGAGCGAGTGGCCGAGCAGCTCGCCGTAGGCGCTGCTGGGGGCCATGCCCTCGCCGAACTCGGCCCGTGGTTCCGCGCCCATGCGGAAGGCGGCGCCGGCCAGAAAGCCGAGCACACCGTCGCCCGAGGCGTCAACGAAGAGCGGGGCGCTGGCCTCGTAGAGCGTGCTGCTCTGGCTGCAGAAGGCGCGCACCCCGGCGATCTGATCCGGCCTGGCCTTCTGGGCCTCGAAGACGGCGGTGTTGAGCAGCAGGGTGATCGTGGGCTCGGCGACCACCTTCTCCAGCAGCAGGCTGTCGAAGAGCAGCGGGTTGCCCTCGGGGTTGCGATAGGTGTTCTCGACCAGCAGTTCGTCGAGCACGCCGCCCTCGCGCGACCAGCGGTTGTTGTTATGCATATGGGCTGTGGCGCCGAGCACCCAGAGCCGCACCTCGCTGGAGGCGTTGCCGCCCAGCACGGGGCGATCCTGGATCAGGATCACCCGCAGGCCGGCGCGGGCGGCGGTGATCGCGCAGCAGCAGCCGGCCATGCCGCCGCCGACGATCACCAGGTCGCCGGCCAGGGCGACGCTGCGGAGCTGTCGCTGGGAGGTAGGGGGGGCCGTGTACATCGGGAGTCCTCTCTGGTTAGGGGCGGGCCTACCCCTTGAGGCCGGAGCGGGTGAGGGCCTGGATGAACTGGCGCTGGAGCACCAGGAAGACCACGAAGACGGGCAGGAGCGAGGAGACGGCGCCAGCCATGATCAGGGCCGCGCTGAAGCCCCCGGACTCGTCAACGTAGCTGGTGAGCCCCACCGGGACGGTGTAGTTGCGCTCGTTGGTCAGCATCACCAGGGGCGTCTCGTAGTCGTTCCAGCTCCAGACGAAGGCCAGGATGGCCAGCGAGGCCAGGGCCGGGCGGGCCAGGGGCAGGATGATCCGCCAGTAGATCTGCCACTCGTTCGCCCCGTCCACCCGCGCCGCGTCGCTCAGCTCCTGTGGGATCGCGAGGAAGAACTGGCGCAGCATGAAGGTGCCGAAGACGGTGAACATGCCCGGCAGGATCAGCGCCCACAGCGTGTCGTAGAGGCCCATCTGCTGGAACAGGATGAAGCGCGGCACCAGCAGCATCTGGTAGGGCACAATCAGGGTGCTCAGGTAGAGCAGGAAGACCAGATCGCGGCCGCGGAAGCGCAGACGGGCGAACGCGTAGGCCGCCAGCGAGGCGGTGAGCAGCTCGCCGCCGACCCGCAGCACGGCCACCAGGAGCGAGTTGCCCAGGTAGCGCGGCAGCGGGTGCTCGCCCGCCCAGACCGTCACATAGTTCTGGAGGGTCAGCGGGTCGGGGATCCAGCGCACCGGCATGCGGAAGACGTCGATCTCGCGCTTAAGCGATGAGATCAGCATCCAGGCGAAGGGGAGCAGAAAGAGCAGCCCGAGGCCCCACATCAGGGCGCTGAGCGCGAGGCGGCGGTGGTTGGCGCCGCGGCGCAGAGCGGAGGTGTGCATAGCCGGCTCCTAGCCGTAGAAGACCGCGCGCCGCTGGGCTCGCCAGAGCAGGAGGGTGAGCAGCAGCACGGCCAAGAACATCACCCAGGCCATCGCCGCGGCGTAGCCGAAGCGGTAAAACTGGAAGCCGTTCTGGTAGATGTAGTAGGAAAGCACGGTCGTCGAGCGGCCCGGGCCGCCGCGGGTCATCAGGTTGATCATGCCGAAGGCCTGCGAGGTGCCGATGAAGCCGGTGACCAGCAGGAAGAAGCTCGTCGGCGTGAGCAGCGGCAGGGTGATTGTGCGGAAGCGATCGTAGATGCTCGCGCCGTCGAGGTCGGCGGCCTCGTAGAGATCCTGGGGGATCTCCTGGAGCGCGGCGAGGTAGATGATCGCGGCGTAGCCGGCGCCCTGCCAGATCGTCATGATCACCAGCCCGGGCAGCGCCCAGGTGGAGGAGGCCAGCCAGGCCGGCGGGCTCTCGATACCCAGCGCGCTGAGGGCCAGGTTGATCGGGCCGAAGCGTGGGTGGTAGAGCAGGATCCAGGTCGCGGCGACGGCCACGGTGTTGGCCACGTACGGGATGAAGAAGACGAGCCGCAGCACCGCGCGGCCGGCGAGGGGCTGGTTGAGGGCCAGGGCGAGCAGCAGGCCGCCGGCGGTGGTCAGGGGCACGCCCAGCCCGACGTAGAGCAGAGTCAGGCGGGCGCTGTCCCAGAAGTTCGCGTCGGCGAGGATGGCGGCGAAGTTCTGCAGGCCGACGAAGCGGATGGCGCCCAGGCCCGAGATGACGTCCCACTCGGTGAAGGCGATCAGCAGGGCGAAGAGCAGCGGCAGCAGCGTGAAGAGGGCGAAGCCGAGCAGGTTTGGGGCCAGGAAGGCGTAGCCGATCCAGGCCGGCGGCTCGGGGGAGCGGCGCCTCCCCCGAGCCTTTGCCCCCCGCGCGCCCCGCGGCGCCAGCGTGTCGGGGATGCTGCTCATCTCAGGCCCCTGACCGCGCGATCGCGGCGTCGGCCTCGCGCTTGATCGTCGCCAGGCACTCCTCCACCGAGGTCTCGCCGATCAGGCAGCGGTCCTGCTGCTGCTCGACCACCTTGAGGATCTCGGCGCTGCCGGTGATCACCGTGTCGCTGATCAGGGGCAGGCCGGGGGCGAGGTAGGCCCTGCGGTAGGCCGCCACGTCGTAGAGCGTGTCCTTGTTCGGGCCCAGAATGCCGTCCTCGATCACGGCCGGGTCGGTGCCGGGGAAGGCCGGGGCCTTGCTGCTCTTGAGCATGTAGTGGGCGCCCTCGGTGAGCCGGAACTTGAGGAACTCCCATGCCGCATCGGGGTGCGCCGAGCGGGCGCTGATCAGCACGTCGTTGGCCAGGCCGCCGGTGTTGTACTGCGGCTCGACGCCGGGCAGGGTCGGCAGCGGGGCGAAGCTGGTCTTGAAGTCGTGCGGGTACTTCTCTAGATCGTTGACGTAGCGCAGGTTGAACTGCGAGGCGGGCCAGAGGGCCACCTGGCCGGTGAGGAAGACGTTCTGCTGGTAGGTGCGCAGGTTCTGGGCGAGCACCTCCGTCCAGGGGAAGGCGCTGCCCTCATCAACCATCTCGCGCCAGAGGGTCATCCACTGGTGAAAGGCGGGGTGGGCGAAGTTAGAGGAGCTGCCGTCGGGGGCGTACCAGTAGTTCGAGCCCAGGGTCATGCGGGCGATGTCGGGCGGCATATAGGCGCCATACACCCCGTCGGCCGAGAGCTGGCCGGCCATGTCCCGGAACTCCTCGATCGTCCAGCGCTCGGGCACTGACATGCCGGCGGCCGCGAGCAGATCCTGGTTGATCAGCACGCCGGCCGGCTCGGAGACGGTGGGCAGGCTGAAATGCTTACCCTGGTAGGCGAAGAGGTTGGGGTTCTCGGCCACCCAGGCGCTGATCGCCGGGTCGGCAGCGATCAGGGGGCTGAGGTCGAGGGCGGCGCCGGCGGTGATGCGCTGGCCGAGGCGCGGGATGCCGTAGGACATAAAGACGTCAATCGGGGCGCCGCCCTGGAGCGCGGTGTCGAGCTTGGTGTTGCCGGTGTCGTCGTTGACGTAGCGGGTGGCATTGACCTTGATCTCGGGGTGCCTGGCCATGAAGGCGTCGGCGAGGGCCTGGGGGCCGTTCTCCGGTGGCTCGCCGAACCAGAACTCCAGGGTGACAGGGCGGCCGCCGGCGGTGGCGGGCGCGCTGGCGCCGCTTGCGGCGGTCGGGCTCTCGCCGGCGGCGGGGGCGAGCCCGCAGGCGGCGAGGGCGGCCGAGGCGGCGGCGCCCGACATCAGGTGGAGGAAGCGGCGGCGGCTGAGGCGGTCTGAGGCGCGGTCCATGGTGGTCTCCCCTTCGAGTGAGTGTGGCGCGCCGCGGCGCGCCCACAGTGGTTCGGCGCCGGGCGGCGTTGCGCCGGCGAGGTGAGGTAGGCGGAGGTTCCGGGCTGGAGGGCCGCGATCAGGCCGGCGCCGGCCCGCTGCTCGCGCCGAGCCGCAGCTCGGCGGGGACGACTGTCTCCATGGGGGCGCTCGGCTGCGCGATCTGGGCGAGCAGCCGCTCGACGGCGAGCTGGCCCACCAGTTCGTGGGGCGCGCGCACACCGGTCAGCGGCTGGAGCGAGGGCCACATCAGCGACTGCCCGCTGTTGTAGAGGCTGACGAGTGAAAGGTCCCGCGGCAGCTCCAGCCCCCGCGTGTGCGCCACCTGGAGCGCGCCCTGGCAGAGCACGTCGGTGGCGCCGACCAGGGCGGTGAAGCTGCCCTGGCGGAACAGCTGCTCTGTGGCGGCGTAGCCGTCGCGGATGTCGAAGCTGTCGGCGTAGATGATCAGCGACGAGTCTAGCTCGAGGCCGTGGTAGGCGCAGCGCTGGCAGTAGCCGCCGAGCTTCTCGGCGCTGGTCAGGCTGCTGCGCGGCCCGTTGAGCAGGGCGATCCGCCGGTGACCGAGGCCCACCAGGTGGTCAACCACCTCGGCGGCGCTGCGCTGGTAGTTCATGTGGACCGCGTGAGCGGCGCTGCTAGGCAGCGCGCCCCCGGCGATGACGGTGGGCACGGCCTGGGCCACCTCGGCGATCAGCTTTTCAGGGAAGTAGCCGCCGATGACGATCGCCCCATCCACCCCGCGCTGCTGGATGGCCGGCGGTAGCTCACGCTGAAGCGTGGCCATGCTGATCAGCATGAGCTGGTAGCCCTGGGCCTGCGTGGCCTGTTCGATGCTGACGATCATGCGCTGTATGTGCAGGAACGAGCCGTAGTCGTCGCCCAGGACGTCGCCCTCGGCCGGCGTCTGCCCGGGCCGATCCAGGATCACCGAGAGCGCCATCGAGAGGTTGGCCCGCGGGGCACTTGCACCCTTGTAGCCGAGCTGGTCGGCGATCGCGATCACGCGGCTGCGCGTGTCGGCGTCGATCTTAGGGTGGTTGTTCAGTACTCGCGAGACGGTCGCCGTGGAGACGCCCGCCTCCTGGGCGATGCGCTGCATGGTGATCCGCGGCTGGGCTGCACTCGTTGGAGCCATGTCCTCTTGCCTGTGTAACGCTGTGAAAAACTTGCCGCAACAATATCACATTAAGCTGCAAGAGTCAAGTAACAATTTCTCCACCCGGTGCAATCTTTTGCACCGGGTGGAGAAAATTTGCAGCGCGCTTGGGGAAGGTTGTTGCAGGCTCTACAGCCCGAACGCCACCTGGATCAGGCGCAGGGCGGCGAGGAGGCCGAACAGCCCGGTGATCAGCAGGGGCAGGCCGACCAGCACGGCGGTGAGGGCGCGGGTGCCGCCGTCCGCCTGGCTGCGCAGGTGGTCGCGGGGCACCTCGGTGCGCATGGTGTCGAGCCCGCCCCAGAGGGTCAGGGCGCCCATGACGGCGAAGACCACGCCGGCGCCGATGGCGATGAGCACGCCGAGGAGGTAGAGCATGAGAGTCTGCCTTTCAACCGTGTGCGAAGAGCGGACGCACCCCCAGTATACACCCGCCGGCTACGCCGCCACCGGCGCCCGCTCGTAGGCCGCCAGCGCCGCCCCGATGATCCCGGCCTCGTTGCGCAGCTGGGCGGGCACGACCTCGCCGTGCACGGTGAGCAGGTGGGCGAACTTCTCGTAGTCCTTGCTCGCCCCGCCGCCGACGATGATCAGGTCGGGCCAGAGCAGGGCGCTGATCCGCCGCAGGTACTCGTCGAAGCGGGGCGCCCACTCGGCGTAGCTCCAGCCCTTGCGCTCGCGGGCCCCGTCCGAGGCGCGCCGCTCGGCGTCCCTGCCGCGAATCTCGATATGGCCCAGCTCGGTGTTGGGCACCAGCCTGCCGTCGAGGAAGAGGGCCGTGCCGATCCCGGTGCCCACGGTCAGCATCAGCACCAGGCCGCCGCGCCCGCGCCCCGCGCCCAGGCGCATCTCGGCGATGCCCGCCGCGTCGGCATCGTTGAGCAGCACGACCGGCGCGCCCGTGGCCTGCTCGAGCATGTGCTGGCCGTTGGCCCCCACCCAGCGCGGCGAGATGTTGGCCGCCGTGTGGACCACGCCGCCTTTGATCACGGCGGGGAAGCCGCAGCCGACCGGGCCCTGCCAGCCGAAGTGCCGCACCACCGTCGCCGCCGTCTCGACCACGGCCTCGGGCGT
>DAOLDO010000077.1:0-13085 GCA_035327325.1 Chloroflexaceae bacterium
CGGCCAGGTAGGCGGGCGGCGTGTTGGCGAAGCTCGCCCGGGCGGCCAGGGGTCTGGCCTAAATCGCGGCCCCATCGGCGACCGTCCACGCGCCGCCGGCCGTGGCCCAGGCGGGGCCTAGACGGCCTGCCCCGTCGAAGAAGTCGGCGAAGGTCGGCAGGGCCAGGGGCCGCCGCGTGGTGCTCGGCCCGAGCAGGAAGAGGCGCTCGCCCGCCCAGTCGAGCGGGTCAATCGCCATCACCCGACCGCTGCCGTCGGGGGCCCAGCGGTGGTAGACGCAGTACAGCTCGCGGTTGTCGGGGCCGCGGACCACCGAGTTGTGGCCCGGGCCGATCACCTGGCCAGGGACGGTCCGCAGGATGGGCAGCACGGCCTCGCCGTCAGCGACCTGCTCCCACTCCTCGTCCCGGTCGAGGCTCTCGGCAACGGCGTAGCTCACGCCGTAGGTCGGGTTCTGCCAGTTGCCGCCGCTGAAGAGCTGGTAGTAGCGGCCCTTGCGCTTGAGCACGAACGAGCCCTCGATCGTATGCCAGCGCACGCCGCCCTTCTCGGCCCGGTTGGGGTCGTAGACCTGCCAGTCGTAGCGGGCGCGGGTCACCGGGGTGGGCCGCCCGGCCAGGGTGAAGGGGTCGAGCATGCGGTCGCGGGCGGTGCCGGTGCCGACGTGGCTGTGCTCGAGGTAGTCGGTGGCGTAGAAAAGGTGGCGGGAGCCGTCATCGTCGGCGAAGACGTGGGGGTCGATCGCGAAGGACTCGGCGGTGAGCCGGCGCCCGCTGTCGCGGAAGGGCCCGGTCGGGTGGTCGGCCACGGCGACGCGGATCTGCATAGTGACCTCGTCGCCGCAGCTGTAGTAGAGGTAGAAGCGCCCGCCGAGGTAGGTAACCTCCGGGGCCCAGAGGCAGCTCCACTCGCCGGGCAGGGGCTCCACCGCGCCGCCCAGCTCCTCCCAGCGCACCAGGTCGCGCGAGCGCAGGACGCCGAACCAGCGCCCGTCGCGCCACGGCCCGGTGCAGTAGGCCCAGTACTCGCCCCGGTACTTCAGCACGAAGGGGTCGGCGAAGGGCTGGTTGTAGACCGGGTTCAGGTAATGCGCTTCCATAGGCTCTAGCTGCCGCGAACGGGGCGGGCGGCCGTGTCCTCGACGAGGGCGCCGACGGCCGCCCGCGGGTCGGCGACCAGCCTGCGGAACTCCTCGACGAGGGGTGTGGGCCGCCAGCGCGGGCCGCCGCCCTGCCCGAGGGTGTACATCCCCAGGTCAATGTAGTAGCGCTCCAGCGGCTCGCGCCCCGTCCTGTAGCGCCAGTCAACCATGGTGAAGAGGGGGAACCAGGTGTAGCCGAGCACGGGGACGCCGCGGGCGCGCAGGGCCTTGATGTCGGCGACCGACTTGGCCAGCCAGGCCGAGCGGGCCCCGTGGCTGCCGAAGGCGCTCGTCTCGGTGACCATGATCGGGGCGCCGTAGCGGGCGTGGTAGAGGGTGATCAGCTCGGCGAAGCCGGCCCCGTCCTTCTCGGTGGGCCGGTCGGAGACGCGGCCGCGGGGGTCGAGCTTGAGCTGGCGGGTGGACCACTGGGGGTAGAAGTTCAGGCCGAAGAGGTCGAGCGTGACCGGACGCGCCGCCAGCTCGCGCAGGGCGGCCAGGCTCACGCCGTTGCGCAGGAGCCAGGGCAGCAGGGGGTGGTCGCCGGTGACCCGGCCGGTGATCAGGTCGGTGGCCAGGAAGCGGCGCATCGCCTCCTCGAAGACCAGCGAGCGCAGGTCGTCGTCGGCGGCCCTGCTGAGGCCCGTGGCCTCGACGTGGACGACCTTCGCCCCGGGCCTGGCCGCCTGGAACGCCTCGACGGTCTCGACCATGCCCAGAGCCAGGTTGATCATGACCGTGAGGAAGCCGCGGTCGCCGCGCAGGTAGGGCGGCCACACGCCCCTGCGCCCCGCCCACTCGGCGTTGACCAGGGGCTCGTTGAGCGGGGTGAACCAGCTGACCAGGCTGCCGTAGCGCTCGGCCACGGCCCGGGCGTAGGCGGCGACGCGGCGCGGGTACTCGGGGCTCGCGAACGAGCCCTCGAGCCAGAGGGGCGTGCCGTAGTGCATCAGGTCGAGGACCAGGTTGAGCCCGAGCTCCTCGACGATGTAGGGCATGACCTGGTCGGTCCAGCCCCAGTCGAAGACGCCGGGGCGCGGCTCGACGCGGTACCAGGGGATGCCCCAGCGGATCGCGCCGGCGCCGAGCTCGCGGGCGAGGGCAAGGTCCTCGCGCCAGTGGTCGTAGTGGCCCATCAGTTCGTACTCGTCGAGGGGGCGCAGGCCCGGGCGGGTCTGGGGGACGAAGGTGTCCTCGATGCCGGTCGCCCAGACGAAAGCCTCGGGCGCGGGGCCGGGGGTAGGGATCGTGTGCATTGGCGTAGGGTGGAGGTTGCTCCTTCAGAGCTGTGCTGGGACGCAGCGCGCTGCGCCCTTACGCTTGGTGTGCCGCGCCTACGGGCGCGGCTGCGGGCCGGCGTCGGGGCCCCGGACGACGGGCCGGCCGTCCTCCCAGTCGAGCTCGTCGAGGTTCATGCGCCGGTACGAGGCCGACGGGTCCCAGGAGTGGTAGACCAGCCAGGTCGCGCCGTCGGGGGCGACGACTACATCCTGCCCGCCTGGGCCGAGGGCGGCGCCGACACCGTAGTCGGTCGAGAGCAGCGGCTCGTCGGCGGGCTTGGTGTAGGGCCCGGTGATTGTGTCGGCCACGGCGTAGCCGACCGCGTAGTCAACGCCGGCGTAGCTGTTGGCCGAGTAGAAGAGGTAGTAGCGGCCCTCGTGCTTCCACAGGGTCGGGGCCTCGATCAGGTTGCCCTCCCAGGGCTGGTCGTTGGTGAGCAGGCGCGTCGGCTCGCCCACCAGGCTCAGCCCGTCGGGCGATACCTGCTGGAGGTAGATGTAGACCGGGCGGCCGCAGCAGTTGCCGTCGTTCTTCCAGAGCAGGTAGGGGGTGCCGTCGTCGTCGCGGAAGGCGGCGGCGTCAATCGAGCCGCCCTCGTCTATCTGGCAGATCAGGGCTTCCTCGGCGTCGCTCAGGAACGGTCCCTCGGGCGAGTCGCTCGTCGCCGTGCCGATACACTGCTTGTCGCTGGCGATGTCGCGGGCGGTCACGTACATCACGAAGGTCGCGCCGTCGTCCCAGGTCGTCACCTCGGGGGCCCAGGTGAGGCCGGCGCGGGCCCAGGGCGGGATGGAGGGGAGGACGCCGGTGACCAGATCCCAGCGCACCAGGTCCTGCGAGCTGGCGCCCTGGACGTGGGCGACGCCGCTGTTAGTGGCGTAGGCGTAGTAAGTGTCGCCGACCTTGAGCAGGTCGGGGTCGGGGAAGTCGCGGTTGATCACCGGGTTGACGAACTCGTCGGGGCCGGGCACGGGCAGCGGCGTGGGGCCGGCGGCGGTCGGGGCCTGCGCGGCGGGCGCCTCGGTCGCGACCGCGGGGACGCCCGTGGGCGAGACGGTCGCGCCCTGGCCGCACGCGCCCAGCAGCAGAGCGAGCAGCACGGCCAGGGGGCGTGCAAGGGACACGCGGCCTTCAGCCTTCATCCTTAAGATCCTTCAGCCTTAACCCTTGAGCCCCGTCATGGCCACGCTCTGGACGATGTAGCGCTGGAGCAGGGCGTAGAGGATGAGCACGGGCACGGCGGTGACGGCCGCGCCGGCCATCAGCTTGCCGTAGTCGAAGGTGTACTGGCCCTGGAGCGTCGCGAGCCCCACGGGCAGGGTCTGCATCGGCCGGTCGTTGAGAATGAGCAGCGGCCAGAGGAAGTTGTTCCACGACTCGAGGAAGGTGATCACGGCCAGGGTGGCGAGGGCGCCCTGCGAGAGCGGCAGCACCACGCGCAGGAAGGTCGTCCAGGTGCCGGCCCCGTCAATGATCGCGGCCTCCTCCAGCTCGCGCGGGATGCCCAGGAAGAACTGGCGCAGGAAGAAGACCCCGAACACGCCCGACAGGCCGGGGGCGATCACGCCCTGGTAGGTGTCGAGCCAGCCGAGCCGGTTGACGGTCAGGTAGTTGGGCACCAGGAACATGATCCCGGGCATCACCAGGGTGGCGAGCAGCAGCCCGAAGAGCACATTGCGCCCCGGGAAGCTCATGCGGGCGTAGGCGTAGGCCGCCAGGGAGTCGATAATGACCACCAGGGCGGTGAAGGCCACGGCGATGCCGAGGCTGTTGAAAAACCAGCGCAGGGCCGGCAGCGAGGGGTCGGCGAAGATACTGCTGAAGTTCTGCAGGGTCGGGTTGCGCGGGATCCAGTTCGGCTGCACCCACTCGGCGAAGGGCTTCAGGGCGGTCGAGAACATCCAGACCAGAGGCAGCACGAAGAAGAGCGAGATCAGGATCAGCAGGGCGTAGAGCAGCACGCGCGAGAGCAGGGAGGCGCCGGCCTGGCGTCCCTGGACGCGCTCTGAGGGGCGGGCCATCGAAGACATCGCTGGCTCCTTCCTTCGCGAGACGGTCAGTCGCCGTCGCCGCGCCCGAAGACCCTGAAGTTGAAGGTGGTGATGATCAGCAGCAGGACGGCGACGAACACCGACATGGCGGCGGCGCTGCCCATGCGGTTGAAGAGGATGCCCTCGGTGTAGATGCGCAGCATGATCGGCTCGGTCTGGTTCACCGGGCCGCCACGCTCGGTCATGATGAAGGGCTGGCCGAAGAGATTGGCCGAGGCGATCAGCGTGATCGTGACCACGAAGAGCAGCACGGGCCGCAGCATCGGCACGGTGATGTGCCGGAACTGGTTCCAGCTGTTGGCCCCGTCAATCGAGGCCGCCTCGTACAGCGAGTCGGGGATATCCTGCAGGGCGGCGAGGAAGATCACGGTGTTGAAGCCGATCGTCCACCAGACCGTGGCCACCACCAGGGAGACCCAGGCCCATGGCATCGAGCCGAGCCACGAGGGCTGGGGGAGGCCGATCTCGGCGAGGTAGAAGTTGACCAGCCCGCCCTGCTGGAAGATCCAGCGCCAGAGCACGGCGGCCACTGTGACCGAGAGGGCGTAGGGGGCGAAGTAGAGCCCGCGGAAGAAGTTGCGCCCGGCGTAGCGCCCGTTGAGCAGCACGGCCAGCAGCAGAGCGCCGAGCACTAGGGGCGGCACGCTATAGATGACGAACTCGGCGGTGTTGCCCATGGCCCGCCAGAAGTCGGCGAACTGCAGGCTGGAGGGGTCGAAGAGGTTCTGGTAGTTGCGCAGGCCGACGAAGGGCCGGTACTCGGGGCGCAGGAAGTCGAAGTCGAACAGGCTGATGTAGATGCCGTAGAAGAAGGGCCAGGCCAGGAAGGCGCCGAAGAAGATCAGGTGGGGCAGGATGAAGAGGTAGGGCGTCAGGCTGAGGGGGCGGCCCTTGGCGCCGCTCGCCGCCGCCGCCGCGGCGGGCGCCTCGCGTGTGGTTGCCATCGTTGGCCTCCAGTGGGGACGACCGGTCGCCCGGCCGCCCCCCGACAGCTTGCCGCGCTCTTACTGACTGCCGTAGCGCGCCCGGTTCTGCTCGATGATCTGGTTCGAGCGGGCCGCCGCCTCGTCGAGGGCCGCCTGGATGTCCGAGGACTGGCCCAGCAGCACGGCGTCAACTGCCCTGCCGAAGCCCTCGCCCCAGATCGCGGGCACCAGCCCGGGCACCGGCACCGGCATGATCACGCCCTGGACCTGCTCGGCAAAGGCCGCCACGGGCGCCGCCTCGGTTTCCAGCTCGGGGCTCGTGCGGGCCGACTCGCGCACCGGCACCTGCCCGGCCCGGGCCCAGGAGACCGAGTTCTCCGAGAGCCAGGCGGTCCAGCAGGCCGCCGCGGCCTGCCTGGCCGGGTCGTCGGTGGTGAAGGCGAGCTGGTGCGAGCCGCCCCAGACGGCGAACTCGTCGCCCCACTGCGGCAGCGGCGCGAAGCCGGTGAAGGGCAGCTGCTCGAGGTTGCTGATGTGCCAGGGGCCGTGGATGACCATGGCCGCCCGGCCCTGGGTGAACAGGGTCACCTCGGGGTCGCCGGCGCCGCTCACGTCGGGCGAGTAGGTCTGCTTGAGGTCGCGCAGGTAGGTCAGGGCCTCGACGCCCTCGGGGCTATTGTAGGTCGCCTCGGTGCCGTCCTCGTTGAAGGCCTGGCCGCCGAACTGGCGCAGCAGCGTCCAGAACAGGGTGCTGGCCTGGAAGGCGGTGCCGATCGCCACGCCGGTCACGTTGCCCGAGGTGAGCTGCTCGGCGGCCGCCTCGAACTCCTCGCGGGTGGTGGGCGGGCCGGCGATCCCGGCCGCCTCGAACATCTCCGTGTTGTAGTAGAGCACCAGCGGGTGCACGTCCAGCGGTACCGTGTAGCGGTTGCCGTCGAGCTCGCCCACGGCCCAGACCTGCTCG
Source organism: Chloroflexaceae bacterium (assembly GCA_035327325.1). Classification (GTDB taxonomy): domain Bacteria; phylum Chloroflexota; class Chloroflexia; order Chloroflexales; family Chloroflexaceae; genus CAIWXH01. The sequence goes on from DAOLDO010000077.1 coordinate 6,364, forward strand.
GGAAACTGGCCGGCCAGGTCGTCGCCCATGATCGTCTGGGCCTGGCCCCGATCGGCTTGAGGATGTTGCGGACAGCCATCTCGGCGATGTCGTCGGCGCGGATCACGGTCATCTCCGGCAGGTTGTTGCCAGCCGCCGCGGTGTTCAGCTTCTGCAGGTAGTCGGGCTGCGGCACGTGGCTCACCCTGATGCCCTGCTCGTTCTCCTGGCTGAAGCGGTCCGCCAGCTGGCTCATGAACTGCCCGTCCGGCCCGGTTAGCGGGCTCCACATGGTCACCGTCTGGCCCTGAGCGCTCGCCGGGCACTCGCCCGGGGCACCGACCGCCGCGCCCTCGCCCCCCGTCGCCGGGGCCGTGGTCGCCGCCGCGCCCTCGCCCCCCGTCGCCGGGGCCGTGGTCGCCGCGCCGCCCTGGCCGGTGGACCCGGCGCCGCACGCGGCGAGCATGCTCGCCAGCAGCGCGATCAGCACCAGTAGACTCCCGTGTCGTACAGTGGCTTTCATCATTGAGCCTCTGTAAGCATCTGTTGAGGTTCCGGACTTCCCCCCGCTGGGAATAGGAAGCCCTCCGCCGGCGAACGGCTATGTGGCGCGGCCCCCTCCTGCTCCGCAACCTGCGCGCCGGTTACGGCCCTACAGAGGGCTGCCGAGTGAGTAGGCGATGCGTAGGACGAGATCCTGGGGGTAGTTGCCGAAGCTGTGGCCGAAGAGATTGAGCCCTCCCACGTGGGCCGCGTCAGACTTGACGCCGATTCTGAGCGAGATGTATGGCCTGGCGGGAAGCTGCAAATTCTGTACCGTCACCGGCGAGAGCGTCACGCCGTCCACCGCCGTCTCGTCGCGGGTGACCGTCCACACCTTCAGCAGCCCGAACTGGGTGTTGCGCGGCGTCCACCACTCCGGGGTCAGCCGGCCCCGCTCGCCCCCGAAGTCGCCGGGGCTCGTCCAGCTCCCAAGCTCCACCCCGTTCACCCACACGGTGATGTCGGACGGCCAGTCGAGGTTGTAGAGCGGCGCCTCCGAGCATGCCTCCATGCTCAGCTGGAGCGACACGGGGCGGGCGCCCGCCGGCAGCCTGTTGGGGAAGCGGTACTCCAGGTAGCCGTGGTGGAACCAGATCAGCTGGGCCTCGACCCGCCGCGGCTCGTAGAACGAGCGCGGGTCGTCCAGCAGGCCGATCGGGCCCTCCATCCCCAGCAGCCCGCAGGTCGGGCTGACCTGGCAGTCCACGAAGGCGCCGATCGGCATGGTCTGCTCGATCGCGTCGTCGCGGGCCGGCTCGGCCACCGGTAGGTCGAGCACCACCCGGTCGATCATGCGGGCGCAGACCTTGCGCAGGCCGCGACTCGCCGGCTCCAGCTCCGTCCGGATCAGGCCCGCCTCCTCCAGCACCTCGACGTGGGCCGCCGCGGTCGAGGTGGGGATCTCGAGGGCCGTGGCGATGTCGTTCACGCTGGCCATGCGGTTGGCCAGGTAGCGCAGGATCTTGACCCGGTTCGGCGCGTCCAGGGCCTTCAACACGCGCTCGAGCTGCTCGTCGTCGCTGGAGCCGTCGAGCTCGAGCACCCGCTTGATCGGGCGGCCGTCTACCATAGCCGCGTCACTTTCCTCTAGCTTTTCTGGAAGAGATGCGCTGGGAAGCCGATTTGAGCTAAAGAATTTGGAGGGACTGGATAGCCCGTATTATATTCCTGAAAATCTGGTTGTCAAGAGCTTAAAAATCAAAATAGCTGGTCTATTTGTCAGGAAAAGACGCGCCCACGCGCAGAGGCGCCCCCGGGGGGGCGCCTCTGCGCTTTGTGGCCTGTTCTCTGGCCGGGCCTAGCGGTCGTCCTCGCGCCGGCGCGGGCGCGGGCGGTCGCCGCCGTTGCGGGGCGGGCCGCCGCGGTCGCCCCGGTCGCCCCGGTCGCCGCGCGGGCCGCGGTCGCGCGAGGCGCCGCCGCCGCCGGCCGCCCTGCGCTCCTCGGGCGACTCGCCGGTGAGCACGGCGCGCCGGCTCAGGCTGATCTTGCCGGTGGACTGGTCCACGCCGATCACCATCACGTTGATCTCGTCGCCGAGCTGCACCACGTCCTCGACATTCTCGACCCTGGTCTCGGCCAGCTCCGACACGTGGACCATGCCGTCCTTGCCGGGCAGGATGTTGACGAAGGCGCCGAAGGGCTTGATGCTGACCACCTTGCCGAGGAAGATATCGCCGACCTTGGCCTCGCGGGTCAGGCCCTCGATCATGGCCACGGCGGCCTTGGCGGCCTCGCCGTCGGCCGTGGTCACGAACACCCGGCCGTCGTCCTCGACGTCAACCTGGGCGCCGGTCGTATCCACGATGCCGCGGATATTCTTGCCGCCGGGGCCGATCAGGGCGCCGATCTTCTCGACCGGGATCTGCAGGGTGAGGATGCGCGGCGCGTGGGGCGACATCTCCTCGCGGCCCTGGCTGATCACGGCGTTCATCTTCTCGAGGATGTGCAGGCGGCCCTGGCGCGCCTGCTCGAAGGCCTCGCGCATGATCTCGAAGGTGATGCCGGTGGTCTTGATATCCATCTGCAGGCCGGTGATGCCGCCGGCGGTGCCGGCCACCTTGAAGTCCATGTCGCCGAGGGCGTCCTCGAGGCCCTGGATATCGGTGAGCACCTTCCAGCGGCCGTCGGGGTCCGTGATCAGACCCATGGCCACGCCGGCCACCGGGGCCTTCAGGGGCACGCCCGCGTCCATCATGCTCAGCGAGGAGCCGCAGACGCTGGCCATGGAGGACGAGCCGTTCGAGCTGAGCACCTCGGAGACCAGGCGCAGGGTGTAGGGGAACTCGCTCTGAGGCGGCAGCACCGCGACCAGCGAGCGCTCGGCCAGGGCGCCGTGGCCGATGTCGCGGCGGCGCGGCGAGCCGATGCGCCGGGCCTCGCCGGTGCTGTAGGGCGGGAAGTTGTAGTGGTGGATGTAGCGCTTGGTCGTCTCGAGGCCCAGGTCGTCCAGGCGCTGCTCGTCGCCGGGCGAGCCCAGGGTGGTGATCGTCAGCACCTGGGTCTGCCCGCGGGTGAACAGGCCCGAGCCGTGGACGCGCGGGATGACCCCGACGTCAACGCTGATCGACCTGATCTCCTCGGGGGCCCGGCCGTCCACGCGGATCCCCTCGTCGAGGATCGCGTCGCGCACCTCGTCCTTGAGCATCCTCTCGAAGACCTTGGCGACCTCCTTGCGGCGCGCGGGCAGCTCCTCCTCGGGCTCGTCGGCGGTGAAGTGGGCGATCGCCTCATCCTTCAGGGCCTGAGTGTCGCGGTCGCGCTCCTGCTTGACCGGGCTGCGCACGGCCTCGCGCATGCGGGCGCCGATCCAGCCGCGCACCGTCTCCTCGAGCGAGGTGTCGGCGGCGGGCGGGACGAACTCGCGCTTGGGCTTGCCGCACAGGCGCACCAGCTCGTCCTGCAGGTCGCACAGCTGCTGGCAGACGGCGTGGCCCTCCATCACGGCCTGCAGCATCTCCTCCTCGGTCAGCTCGAAGGCCCCGGCCTCGACCATGAGCACGGCCTCGCGGGTGCCGGCGACCACCAGGTCGAGGCGGCTGCGCTCCATGTCGGCCATGGGCGGGTTGACCACCAGCCCGCCGTCGAGGTGGCCCATCTGCACCGCGCCGACCGGACCCTTGAAGGGGATGTCGCTGATCGCCAGGGCGGCCGAGGCCCCGATGATCGCCAGCGGGCCCGGGTCGTTCACCATGTCAATCGAGAAGGTGGTGATGATCACCTGCACTTCGTTCTGGTAGCCCTTGGGAAAGAGCGGGCGCAGGGGGCGATCGGTGAGGCGCGCCGTGAGGATGGCCGTGGTGGTGGGCCGACCCTCGCGCTTGAAGAAGTTCCCGGGGATCTTGCCCGCCGAGTACATGCGCTCCTCGTAGTCAATGGTGAGCGGGAAGAAGTCAATGCCCTCGCGGGGCTCGTGGGCGCCCACCACCGTGGCCAGCAGCACCGTGTCGCCGTAGCGCACCGTCACGGCCCCGTCGGCCTGCTCGGCGAAGCGGCCCGCCTCGAGGGTCAGGGTGCGGCCGGCGATCTCGGCGCTGACCGAGTACACTTGTCGTTCTGTCATAGGTCTCTCAGTTCCTCCGTGCGTCCAGGCTTCGGGTCGTATGCCGGAGCGCAGGGGTTCGGCACTGGAGACCGCCAGCGGCACCGCCCCTGGCGCTCTCCAATCCCGAACGTCCGTCGCACCGGCCGGACAGCACAGAAGCACCGGCGGTCAGCGACCGCCGATGCTCCCGGTGTGCTCAACACAAACTGCCATCGGCGCTCTCGGCTAGCGGCGCAGGCCGAGCCGATCGATCACGCTGCGGTAGCGCTCCTTGTCGCGGCTCTGCATATAGTTCAGCAGGCGCCGGCGCCGGCCCACCAGCTTCAGCAGGCCGCGCCGCGAGTGGTGGTCGTGGATGTGGGTGCGCAGGTGGTCAATCAGCTGGTTGATCCGCTCGGTCAGCAGGGCCACCTGCACCTCGGGCGAGCCCGTGTCGGTGCCGTGGACCTGGTAGTCGCCGATGACTTTGTTCTTCTCGTCTTTCTCGAGCGCCATGTCGTCCTCCTGCATAATCGCGCACGGGCCTGGCGCAGCCCGCCGTTCCTCGCTCGCTTAGCCGCGACAGTATAACACATGTTGACAGAACGTGCACATCGCCGCGCAAGCGCGGCGCCGCCGCCTATGTCCCCGCGCAGCATCAGGCGGGCGATCCCTCACAGTAGGGCGTCGCGCGCAAGGTGAACGAGCACGAGGGCCAGCACCGCGTGGCCGAAAAGGACTCGTTCGACACACCGAGGTGGACGGCCAGGTGGCCCTCAACTTCACCAAGCTTGAGCACGGCTAAATCGATCACGCCGGCAACCGGCGCGCCCCCGACGAACACCTCGTCGGGGGCGCCGTGTTTTGGGAAGCATGGGTGTTCTGACTTGCCAGGCCATGCAGGCGGGGCGGCGTGGGGTCTGCGCCCCGCCCCGTGGCTCTCCCTCCTCTTGCCTCACTGCAAGACACCGAGACGAGGAAGGGGGTTAGAGGCGATATTGCGCTAGGCGGAGTGTATGTCGGATGTCTCGCAGCGGCGATAAAAGTATGGTCAAAAGACTACGCGTCAGCCGCGCCAAAGGCGAAAATGCTAAATTGCCTAGCGGTTATTGCTTCCGCAGCCAGAGCTGCACCCGCTCTGGCTCCAACGTCTCTTGGACTACGCCGAGAATATCGGCGCTCACTGCGTCGAGGTCAGCCTCTTGCTGAGCATGTCTAGCGAAGGTCGCAAGGACCTGGCGTGCGTCGTACTTCTTTCGGAAGAAGCGTCGGTCGATGAAGGCCTGAGCGCGCCAGCGTAGCGGCTGAAAGAGCATGGCAATCGCCAGCGTGCTTGTCACTACGGCTAGCGTGCTCTCTTGGCCCGTCAGGCGCACAAACAGCGCCTGGAGTGCCACGACGCTACCAAGGTAGATTGCACCGAGCGTGAGCGTGAGCAGCGTGTAGACCAGCGTGCGCCGGATGATAACGTCGATGTCGAAGAGTTGGTGTCGCAGGATAGCGATGCCCACGGCCACGGGAACCGCAGCGATGAGCATCACACCGATAGATTCCGTGGTGGCTTCAAGCCACAAGAAATTCAGCGACCGACTTGCGAAACCGATGAGCAGGAGCAGCAGCAGCAGGCCCATCGTGAACGCGAACCATTTAATCTGCTGGCGTTGGGTAGCGTCCGCGTGGCGGTAGCGCACCACGAGCGAGATGACTGTTCCTACCTCAAACAGCAGCATTAACAGGCCTGTTACTGCGAGTAACACGGCCAAGGATTCCTCTAATGCCGGTATGCCGAGTGGATTAGCGATCCTATCAAGCGGTGCATTCTCAGCCAATGGCCCTGGTAGCAGAAGTTCGGCGAGCAGCGAGATGCCCCAGTTGACAAGCAGCGCACGCATGAACAGACGCCAGTGTGGCGAGGGCAGGCGTCCATCTGGGAAGAGCAGCGGTGCGAGAAACACGATCAGCCCGATACCGATGCTGGAGACCCAATCGTTAGCCAGAAACAACGCGACCGGCAGACCTGGCAGCACACCGGGGCGCACAAAAAGGGTATGCACCGCGTAATGATGCGCCGTAGACCAAACAATGTTTAGCAGACCGCCCCACAGGAAGATCCAGCCGACGGTGTTGCGCGGCCGTAGTGCGGCTACCAGCGCTCCAACCGTGGCGAACGGCAGAAAGATCAAACCATAGAGGGGCCAGACATTGACGGTAGCCCCGCCGTTCAACCGCTCTAGCCACAGACCTCCGCTCAGGATCACCATCGTCGCAGCCCACAAGGCCAAGGCTAACCAAAATGAGCCGCGTCTAATCACTGGCGTGCCTCCAGATGAACCAAAGCTGCTGGTAGGATACACTGCGGCTCATCCTGCTATCGTTACGGCGAGCGTTACGGCTCAGCAGTAAGGCTCTGGCGCCCGTCACCCCTCCCCATCGCCCCCCGGGGCGCCCCGGGTTGAGGCGCGCCGGGCCCTGGGGTATAATTTTGTGGCCGCCTCACCTGAGCCGACTACCCCTCGCGAGGTTCGCCATGACCGACCCGCAGCGCCCCGAGACGCCGGGGGAGCACGAGGCCCCGGCGCCCCGCCCCCCCGGGGCGCCCCCCCCCGCCGCGCCCGCCCCCCGCGGCCTGCGCCGCCTGCTCGTCGGTGCCGTATTTTCCAACCATCCACGCCACCATGTT